>CAZTFZ010000001.1:0-18948 GCA_964613105.1 uncultured Porphyrobacter sp.
GCAACGCAGCCTCTCCGCCAAGTTTGAACACCAGCAATCTTGAGATATTGCGCACAGGCGCCAAGTCATTGAGCAGGCCGCCATCAATTGTGATCGCATAAGCGCCGCCCCAACCGGCCAGCACAGCAACATATTGCTCGCCATCGACAGTATAGGTGACCGGCGGCGCAACAACGCCTGTTTGCGCGCCAAAGCTCCACAATTTGTCGCCGCTTGATGCATCATAGGCGTTAAATTCGCTACCAGCTGTGCCTTGGAAGACGAGGCCGCCGCCCGTTGCCAGCAGGCCGCCATTCCACGGGCCGGGATGGTTCACAGTCCAGCGCGCTTCTTGGGCGATAGGATCCCACGCAACCAGCATGCCTTTCAGCGTGCCAGCAACTGCGCGGCGAAAGCCTTCGTCTGGCGGCAAATCGCCAGCGCCCAGATCAAAGCCGACGTTAAAGCCGCGCTTGCGATCAGGCTTCCAATCAGCCTCTGGCGCATAGGCCATCGCCGCTTCAAATGCGGGAATATAAACAAGGTTCTCGTCTGGGTGATAGGCCATTGGGTGCCAATTGTGCCCCCCTAGCGCTCCCGGTGAAACGACCGCAGGCTTGCCGGTCTTATCGACGCGTGCCTCGGGGTTTTCAATCGGGCGGCCTGTTTCAGGATCGATCCCGCTGGCCCAATTGACGCTAACATAAGGCTCTGCGCTGATGAATTCGCCAGTGGCCCTATCGATCACGTAGAAAAAGCCATTCTTCGGCGCTTGCATCAAGACTTGGCGCGTCTCGCCCTCAATCTCCATATCGGCAAGTACGATGTGCTGGGTCGCTGTGTAATCCCATGTTTCGCCCGGCGTCGTTTGATAGTGCCAGACATATTCGCCTGTTTCAGGCCGAATTGCGACAATCGAGGAGAGGTAGAGATTGTCGCCTTCCCCAGTGCCATCTTCACCGGGAGAGCGGTATGCGCGGTTCCACGGGGATCCATTGCCAACGCCGAAATAGAGCAGGTCGAGTTCGGGGTCATAGGCCATGGAATCCCAAACCGTGCCCCCGCCGCCAATGCCATTGTCGCTGCCCAAGACATCGCCTGACCATGTTTGCGCAGCCGCTTTCAGGTAATCGGGGCTGTCATCGTCATCGCCCGGCTCGCCTTCATTGCCTTCGGGCACGGTGTAAAACCGCCACAGCTCTTCGCCATTGCTGGCATCATAAGCAGCGATATAGCCGCGCACGCCAAACTCTGCCCCGCCATTGCCGATAATCACTTTGCCATCGATAACGCGCGGCGCGCCAGTGATGGTGTAGGATTGGTCTTGATCGACCGTCACGGTTTCCCACAAGACGTCTCCGCTGTCGCGATCAAGCGCGATCAACCGGCCATCAAGGGTGCCAAGGAAAAGACTGTCGCCCCATGTCGCAAGCCCGCGATTAACGACGTCGCAGCATGCTTTGACCGCCGTTTCTCCGGGCACTTCTGGGTCAAATTCCCACAAGGCTTCTCCTGTGGCGGCATCAAAGCTGCGCACTTTGCTCCATGCGGTCGTCAGATAAAGCTTGCCGTCGAGCACGAGCGGGGTCGCCTCTTGCCCGCGCGCTGTATCCATATCGGCAAACCATGTGAGGCCAAGCTGCGCAACATTGCCAGTGTTGATTTGATTGATGGGGGCAAAACGCTGCTCGGAATAGCTCTTGCCGTGAGTGACCCAATTGGCGTCATCGCTGCCTGCTGCGATCAATTGCTCTGCGCCAATCGCGCCTTCACTGCCTGCGCCGATATTGCTGCATCCGGCAAGGCCCAGCAATGATACTGTGGCAAGGGCGATAAAGCCTGTTGCGCGATTGATCATGTTTTCTCTCCCTATGCGTGTCTTACTGCCTCGCAATCGGGCGCTTGTCCACTGCCTGTTTGCGGCCTAGTCTAACCCGTTCGACGCGAGCTTGCGGTTTAGGAGATTGAGTGATGTGCGATTCTGAGATGATGCAGCGTTGGGCGAAGAACAGGATCAACCGGCGCGAATTTGGGATGGTGGCAGGCGCCGCGACCTTGGCCGCATGCGCTCCGTCGCAAGTATCCGAAAGCAAAGCGGGTGAAGGCGGAGGCGCAGGCAGCAATGGGGGTCTTGCCGCCGATCGCGTTTCTGGCGGTCTGGCTTTGGCCGAGCTCAGCTTTCCCTCAATTGAGACCAGCGATGGTGTCATCGATGGCGTATTTGTTGCCCCAGAAACCGGCGAGCACCCCGGTGTGATCTTTTGGCCCGATATTGCCTCTATCCGGCAGAGCAAGATTGAAATGGCGCAGCGGCTTGCGAGCGAGGGCTATGCGGTTCTCATTATGAACCCCTATTACCGCGATGTTTCCAAAGACCAATTCGCTGATTTTGCAGATTTCATTCAAGCGAACGGCTTTCAAAAAGTCGGGTCTTGGCGCGCTAAGCTCGATGCAGAAGCGATCATGCGCGACGCCAAAGCAGCGGTGGGCTGGCTTGATGCACAGAGCAGCGTTGACAGCGCGCGGGGTATTGGGACCGAGGGTTATTGCATGGGCGGGCCGTTCACCGTTTGGAGCGCCGCGGCCATGCCAGACCGGATCAAAGCGGCGGCCAGCTTTCATGGAGGGGGCCTTGTGCGACCTGACAATCCAGCAAGCCCCCATGCGCTCATTGGCGATAGCGCAGCAAGCTTTCTAATCGCTGTGGCGCGCGACGATGATGCCAAAGACCCACAAGCCAAAACAACCTTTGATGCAGCAGCCAAAGCCGCTGATCGTCCGGCCACGGTTAAAGTCTATGATGGCGATCATGGCTGGACCGTTCCTGACGCGCCGTCTTTTGCGCAAGAGGCAGCTGATCTGGCCTATGCTGACAAGCTCGCCCTTTATGGGGCTGCTCTGTAGTCTAAACCTATGCGGGCTTGCTGGCTACGATCACGAAATGTGCGCGCTTGTTGAACAGCTTTTCCTGCACAAAACGAATGCCATTGCTGTTAAGCAGGCGGAAGGGGAACTTGCGGAACAAGTGCCGCAATTCCACCTTAAATCCGCGTGCTTTCAGCATATCAACGAGCTCAAACGGATCGAGCAAGCGCTCTGAATATTCACCCGTCTCTGGGTTTCTGCACCAGCGATATTCGTCACGAACGGGCAAAGTACCGTCCTTCTTATAGGCAGCGACTGCTGCATCAAGATCGGGATAGATCAGGCCTGCGGTGGCTTCACGCAGCTTGGCAACGTCTTCGTCGCTTAAGCCTGTATCGATGGAACGGATATATTCCTCGCGCATGACGCCATAAGGTTTCGCATTAGCATGCTCGACCGGACGCACTTCCTTTTTGAGCCATTCGACATGCTCCCAGCTATTGTCGCGATCATCCCATTCATCCCAAGAATGGGCCCGCGCCTCTGGATTGAATTTGTTGGAATCGTTGACCAGCACCATCGTGCCACCTGGTTTCAGCAGGCTGAAGCATCGGTCGAACATCAGGCCAAGATCGTGGACATGCTCAATCGCTTCGGTCGAGAAAATGCCATCAAAGCTCTCATTGTCGAGATCGAGTTTGCAAATATCGCCCTGCAAGGGGCTGACGTTGATTGTCTCGCCTTTGGCCGCCATCGCTTCAAGGCAGCCCGACATGCCATCGATCATCGAAGGCAAAATGTCGCTGGCGACCACTTCATTATTGCCCACTTTCGACAGGCCAACTGCATCCCAGCCAAAGCCGCAACCAACTTCCAAAATGCGCTTGCCCTGAAATCCGCCGAGCCGGCAAAATTCCTGCGTGCGCCAATGCCAAATTTCTCTCAGTTCGCCCTCAGAAAGATTGCTCCGGTAGACTTGCAGGTCGGGGTGATCCGATCCAGCCAAATAGTCTTTCATTAAGCTAAGAAGTTCGCGCTGCTCGATCATGTCCACCTCATGTGCTGCGCGACCATTTTGCTGGTCTCGCAATCAAAAGAAAGGCTTCTAAGGCTTTGCCATCCGCCTTGCAACGAGAGAGAGGCTAGAAATACTGCCTTGTTGCAATGTGGAGCAGCTCGCTTGGCGATCATTGCTCAGTCTCATGGCCCGGCTGCGCCTGCTTGCTTCCCAAGTGTGATCTGCTGGCCAAGTGTGATCTGCTGGTATAGAGTTGCAATCAAGCAAGCAGCTTCAACTATGACAGGGGCGTTCCAATGGGTTTAGGCGGTTTTCTCTTTTTTGCACTGATGCTGTTCGTTCTAGTGCTAATCCTGCTCACGACCGTGCGCGTGGTTCGGCAGGGCTATGTCTATACGATTGAGCGGTTCGGCAAATATACCAAATCAGCCGACCCTGGCCTGCATATCATCACGCCATTTATCGACCGCGTTGGCTATAAGATCAATATGATGGAGCAAGTGCTCGACATACCCGGCCAAGAAATCATCACCAAAGACAACGCCATGGTTGGCGTCGATGCAGTGGTGTTCTTCCAAGTGCTCGATGCCGCCAAAGCCGCTTATGAAGTATCCGGGCTGCACAATGCGATCATGGCGCTCACGACCACCAATTTGCGCACCGTGATGGGTTCGATGGATTTGGACGAGACATTGTCGAAGCGCGATGAAATCAACGCTCGGCTCTTGTCGGTCGTCGATCACGCAACTTCGCCTTGGGGCATTAAGATCACCCGCGTTGAGATTAAGGACATCCGCCCACCGCTTGACATTTCAGAGGCTATGGCGCGCCAGATGAAGGCAGAACGCTTGAAGCGCGCTGAAATCCTAGAGGCAGAGGGCGACCGGCAAAGCCAGATTTTGCGGGCCGAAGGTGAGAAGCAATCAGCCATTCTGACCGCAGAAGGCGAGAAGGAAAGCGCCTTTCGGACTGCCGAAGCGCGCGAGCGTGAGGCAGAGGCAGAGGCGCGGGCGACGCAAATGGTCTCTGACGCGATTGCAAGCTCGGGCAATCAAGCGATCAATTACTTCATCGCGCAGGAATACACCAAAGCGGTCGGCAAATTTGCCGATAGCCCCAATGCTAAGACGATCCTGTTCCCGGTTGAAGCGACCCAGCTTATCGGCTCGCTTGGCGGGATTGGCGAGCTGGTGAAAGGCACATTTGGCGACGTCGAAGGCACGGTGGATAGCGGCGTTGCCATTCCTAAGCCCAAAAAGCGGTCAGCAGCTCCGCGTTCATCTGTGCCGCGCTCTGGCAGCTAAACGGCAAAGCTAGGGATCGCTAGAATAAGGACGCCCACGGCATGTTTGAAAATATCGATGGCTTTGAGGTCTATTGGATCTGGTTCGTCGCAGGGCTTGCTTTGGCAGCGCTCGAAATGGTGGTGCCCGGTGTTTACCTGATTTGGCTGGCGCTCGCGGCTCTGGTGACTGGGCTGTTGGTTTTTGTCGCCGCTCCGCCAATTGCAATGCAGATCATTTGCTTTGTGTTTCTAGCACTCATCGCAGTTTTCTCAGCCAAGAGGTTTTTGCGCGATACGCCCATTGCTAGCACCGATCCTTTGCTCAACAATCGCGGTGCGCGGCTGGTGGGCGAGACAGCAACTGTCACGCAGGCTATCGAACATGGCACGGGCCGCATCCATATTGGCGATGGCGACTGGATTGCCCGCGGCCCTGATGTGGCCGTTGGCGAAAAGGTGCGCGTTATTGGCAGCGACGGGGCAGAGCTGATTGTGGAGCCAGTGGCGCTTCTCGCCAGTGGAACCGACTAAGCCTAATAACTTACTCGGCCTGCTTATGCACTAAGGCGCGGTTCGAACCGGCCATGCTTGCGATAGCGCGTCATCCATTTGTCGAGGAACAGGCCTAAAGGCTTGGGCTCAATACCCAATTGCTTAAAGCTAAGCGCATCTGCTGCCACCACATTGCCAGCGCTTAGCAAGCGCCACTGATCGCTCGACATAGGTGTCAGCGGCATCATCGCAAACAATTTGGAGGCGGCATCTGGCACTGGCACAAAGCTGCGCTCGCGTTTTTGCGCCCGCGCAATGCGCTGATTGATGTCCATCATGGTGAGCACTTCTGGCCCGCCCAGCTCATAGGTCTTGCCGCCATGTTTGGAAGGGCGGGAGACAACGGCGGCAATAGCTTCTGCAACATCATCAACATAGACCGGCTGCAATTGTGCATCGGGGCCGAAGACGGGCAATACCGGTAGGCGCGCGATGAGGTCTGCAAACATAGATAGGAACGCATCATCGCTGCCGAACAGGATTGAGGGGCGCACAATCGTGGCCTTTGGAAAGGCGGCCAAAACCGCTTTCTCGCCAGCCTTTTTTGCGGACGCATAACCGCTTAGCCCATCGGGATCGCGGGCAATCGCGCTGACATGCACAAAAGTGCTCGCGCCGGCATCGCGCGCAGCCTCAGCCATCCACCCAGCGCTTGTGCCCATAATCTGCTTTAAATCGCCGTCAAAAGTGCCGACCAGATTGATCGCAGCATCCGCGCCTTGCATCACGCGATTAAGGCTATTCTTATTGGCGACATCGCAGCGAACAAATTGCAATTGTCCCAGATCAGCAAGCGGTTTCAGATTAAACGCACGCTCTGGATTACGGCTCGCGATGCGCACTCTCGCGCCGCGCGCCAGCAAGGCTTGGGCGGTGTAATTGCCAATAAACCCGCTGCCGCCCATTAGCACGATCAGTTTGCCAGATAGATTATCGCTCATCGCATTTGCTCTTCATTGAAAGGGTCGATTGGCTCTGCGCTTCATGTGCTTGTTAAAAGCGCTAAGACCGTGTGTTTCTATGAGGCAAAAGCCATGCCTCAAGCCCAATCGAACCGCAAGTCTTGCTGGTCCCTCAATTAAGCCTCTCTCAGAGCCAATCGCGCCCAAGCTCTTGTGCTAGGCGTCTCTTGATGATTTAGTCATTTCCAAGATGAGGGTGTTTGCATAATGAATTTTGATTTTTCCGATGACCAAAAGTTCCTGCGGGATGAAGTGCGCAAATTTTTGAGCGCTCAATGCACGACCCAGCATGTGCGCGAAGTGCTCAATGATGATGCGATGAGTCATCATGCCGACCTTTGGAAGCAAGTTGTCGAAATGGGTTGGCTTGGTACCGCCATTCCAGAAGAATTTGGCGGGCTTGGTCTTGGCATGCTTGAATTATGCGTGATTGCAGAAGAATTGGGCCGCGCGCTTGCGCCAGTGCCTTTTGGTTCGAGCGCATTTTTCTTCGCCGAAGCGATCAAAATTTGCGGGACCGATCAGCAAAAGCAAGCATTGTTGCCCGGCGTTGCAGATGGTTCTGTCATTGGCACAATCGCTGCGTCTGAGGGGCCAGGGGCGGTCAACGCAGCCCATGTGAAGGCAAGCTTTCAAAACGGCACTGTGACCGGCACAAAAATCCCTGTCACCGATGGCGATATTGCGACCCATGCCGTGGTTCTTACCCAAGAGGGGCAATCTCAATCCTTGGCCGTGGTCGAGCTTGATAGCGATGGCGTCGTGCGCAATTCGCTTGGCACGATTGAGCCGACGCGCAGCCATGCAGAAATTGCCTTCGATGGCGCTGCGGCTGAGCGGCTAGGCGATGCAGGCCAAGGCATGGCGCTCTATGAGCAAATCCTAGATCGAGCAGCGGTCTTGCTAGCATTTGAACAATTGGGCGGCGCGTCAGCCTGTCTGGAAATGGCCAATGCTTACGCAAAAGAGCGGGTTGCATTTGGCCGGCCGATTGGCGGCAATCAGGCGATCAAGCACAAGCTTGCAGATATGTATGTGAAGAACGAGGTTGCTCGCTCCAATTGCTATTACGGCGCATGGGCCTTGTCGACGTCAGCGTCTGAATTGCCCGAGGCGTCAGCGGCCGCTCGTTTGGCCGCATCAGAGGCCTATTGGTTCGCCTCAAAAGAGAACATCCAGACCCATGGCGGCATGGGCTTCACTTGGGAGGCGGATTGCCATTTGTTCTTGCGGCGGGCAAAATTGCTGGCCGTGCAAGCGGGCAGCCCGATGGTTTGGAAAGAGAAGCTGGTAACGGCGCTTGAGCGGAAAAACGCCGCCTAGATCATCGCGCCCATCAACCAATAGTTTTAGGCTCAAAATTGCAGAGCCCAAGCGGCCAGAACATTAGGAAAAGGTCAAAAAAATGGATTTTCAGGACAGCCAAGAAGAAGCTGAATTTCGCGCTGAGGCCAATGCGTTTCTCTCCAAGCATTTGGAGTTAAAACGAGATGACAACCGCCTGCGCGAATCGGGTGAAGCATTTTTGAAGCGTGCCAAGGCTTGGCAAAAAACCAAGGCCCAAGGCGGTTTTGCGCAAATCACATGGCCTAAGGAAATTGGCGGCCGCGGCGGCACGCCTATGCAGCAAGTCATTTGGAACCAAGAAGAAGCCGCATTTGATGCGCCGACTTCGCCCTTCACAATCGGGCTTGGCATGTGCGTGCCTACGGTCATCGCCTTTGGCAGCGATGAGCACAAAAAGCGCTATGTCGAACCAGCTTTGGTTGGCGATGAAATCTGGTGCCAGCTCTTTTCAGAACCAGCTGCTGGCTCTGACGTTGCAGGCCTCAAAACCAAAGCGGTCAAAGACGGCGATGAATGGGTTATCAATGGCCAAAAAGTCTGGACAACAGGGGCGCAATATTCCGACTATGGGATATTGCTCACACGTACCGATCCTGATGTTCCCAAGCATAAAGGCCTCACCATGTTCATCGTGGACATGAAACAAGCGGGTGTTGAAGTGCGCCCGATCCATCAGGCTTCGGGTGGCCGCGAGTTCAATGAAGTCTATTTCACCGATGTCCGCATTCCTGACAGCGACCGTTTGGGCGATCCCGGCATGGGCTGGAAAGTTGCCATTGTTACGCTGATGAACGAGCGGCTTGCAGTCGGCGGTTCGCCGGGGCCGGATTGGAAAGAAATCATGGATTACGCACGCGGGTCCGGCTCATTGGCCGACAGCGCCTTTCGCGCAAAACTGGCGGATTGGTATGTCGCTGCTCAAGGGTATAAGCTCACGAAATTCAGGACCCAGACTGCTTTGTCTAAGGGCGAGACGCCGGGGCCGGAAAACAGCATTGGCAAGATTATCACGGCCAATCATTTGCAAGATATCTGCAACAGCGCGATCGAGATGCAAGATCATTACGGCTTGATCAACGATGCTGACAAGGCGCCTGCAGATGCGCTTTTCCAGCAGAGTTTTATGTATGCACCGGGTTTACGCATTGCGGGCGGGACCGATGAGATTCTGAAGAATGTCATTGCTGAACGCGTGCTTGGTCTGCCCCAAGATGTGCGGGTCGATAAGGACAAGGCTTTCGCTGATCTTTAAGCGCTAACCCGCGTCATGCGTTGCCTGCAAGAGCACGCCCGTGCGATCCAATGAGCGCGAGCTTGGCCGATGATGCTTAGCCTATGACAATGCTCTATCGTCTCGATGCGAACGCAGCTGCAATTGCGGGCGAGTTTGGATGCGCATCGGGCGATGATCAGTGGCAGCGCGGTTATGTGGCTCCGGCTAAATTTGCGCCAATCATTACCGGCGGGCGCGAGTTTATTGCTGGGCCCAAGAACGCCCCGACAAAACCTCGGCTCGCCCCGCGTTTATGGGGTGTGCCCCCGCCGCCGAATGCGGATGATCCGACGCGCGGGATTTGCAATGTGCGCAATCCCGATAGCCCATTTTGGATAGGCAATTTGCGCAATAGCGAGTTTCGCTGCTTGGTTCCGGCAACAGCCTTTATGGAATGGGGCTCAGCCCATGACCGAGACGGGGATCGAAACGGGCAACGCAGAAGCCATTGGATTGGTGTATCGGACCAAGAAATTTTTGCTTTCGCTGGCGTTTGGAAAGACAGCGATATCCCTAGCTTTGCGATCCTTTCTTGTCCCGCCAACGCTGCATTGCGAGCCATTGGTTGCGAAAGAATGCCAGTAATTTTGCCTGCGATTTTGCCCACCACAGGGGCAGAATCTGGGTCTGCTTTGGCAAAAGCGCATGAGACTTGGCTGTTTGGCGATTGGAAACGCGCTCGCCGCTTGCTGCAGCCCTACTCATCATCAATGACACGCTTTTTTGAGGTGGATCAATCGGATGATTGAGCGCAGTCCGCGGTGTCGAAAACGCGTCCAAATGGTAACTTATCGCATCAGCGTGTCTCATTGTGGCGATTTGGCGCATTTGTCATGGTGCAATCTCAAGGGGTTTGCCATGGGCAGCGCATGACACAGATTGCGCGAGATCAGACCTTAGACGGCTTTCGAGGGCTTGCTGCCCTTGGCGTCGTTATTGCGCATTCGATCAACTACCGGTTTCTCGATGTCGCGATGCCTGGCAAGATTATGTTCCTGCGGCTTGCAGAGCCCCTTGCGCAAACCAGTGTACAGCTGTTCTTCGTGATTAGCGGCTTTATCATCACAAAGCTTTTGCTGAAGGAAGAGCGCGCGCGAGGGCGCTTCTCGATGCAAGCCTTCTATCTGAGGCGGTCTTGCCGGATTTTCCCGCCAATTGCGGCCTATTTTGCAGCGCTCATTGCCCTTGCGTGGTTCAATGTGATCGAGCTCGATAGCGCCAGCATGATTACCTCGGCGGTCTTCGCCTGCAATCTTGGCGTCGTCGAATGCCAATGGTGGGTGGGGCATACTTGGTCGCTAGCCGTCGAAGAGCAGTTCTATCTTCTCTGGCCGCTCATCTTGCTGCTGGTGCCAAAGCGGGCGCCCTTGCTCATCGGTGGCTTGGTTGTTTTATTGGTTGGATTTCTGATTGCACCGCTTGAGTGGCACAGCAATTACATCTCATTTGCTTGCATTTCGATCGGCGCATTATGCGCTGTCTCCACCAAGCTTAGATCCGCCATCGAGCGTTCTGCGAATATCTATCTGTGGTTCGGAGCGGGCTTGCTGTTGGTTGTGGCTCCGCTTTATGCCCCCGCAAAATTGATGCAGCTCTGCGTGCCCTTTATCATCGCTTATGTGATCTTCAGCGCAGGGCAGTTGAAAGTGGCAAGGTCGATCCTGTCCTTTGGCCCACTCCAGATCATCGCGATGGCAAGCTACAGCCTGTATCTATGGCAACAGCTTTTTCTAGCGCCGCCTGCGCTTTACAATCAGACTTTGCCTTTTTGGTTTTTGCCAGTTGCAGTGTTTCTATCGGTCATGCTGATCGAGAAGCCGTTTATTGCGATCGGACGCAGGCTGTCCTCTGCTGCAATGGCTAAGAGCGAAGCCAAATGCCGGGCTCCCATGCCAGCGGCGAATGGCGACGCCACCTAGGCCGCCGTTGCCCGTGGTCATTGATCGCGCGCTCAAGCGTTGAGGGCCGATCTCGCCAAATTGTGAGCCTCTTGAACCGAAGAGACGATGGCGCGATGGGTTGCTGGCTTTGGGCAATTTATCGCGCCCGGTATGGCATTGATATGAGCCAGTTCGGCATGGCCAGAATGGATCACAACAGCGACGTTTTGAGCCACTAGCTCTGCGCCCAATTGGGTCGAGTCCCCGTCGGGCAGTCGCAAATCCAAGACCGCTGCATCGATGGTGTTTTCAGCAAGAAACGATCTTGCCTCGGCCAGGTTCATGGCGATCTTTAGCTTTCCAGCGCCGCCCTTAAGCAGGGTCTCTTCAAGCGCCAATGCAATGATCATTTCGTCTTCTAATATCAGCACTGTCAAACCATTTAGTGCCGCACATTCTTCTACAGCCATCAAAATCCTCTTCCCGCTTTCGTTCAGTCCAGTCCAGTTCAGTCCAGTTCAGTCCAGTTCAGTTCAGATCGAGCGAAAGCTCAATTTTGGCCCCAGTCTTGGTATAGGTGGTGGCGGTGCTGCCGCGCAGTTGACGGATGCTAGCGCTGATCAGCCGAGTGCCAAATCCGCGATGCGCGCCATTGTCTTTTGGTTGTTTGAATGACGGTAAGGTCTCGCGCCAAACCAGGTTCGTAAGCCGCTCATCCTCTTGTGACCACGAAACACGCAATTTGCCGTTAAGCTCGCTGAAGCAGCCATATTTAACAGCATTGGTGGCTAGCTCGTGTAAGATCAGGGTCAGAGTGTTGACCGCATCTTGCTTCACAAAAACATCTGGGCCTTCAAGCTTAAACTCATGGCCCAAAACATGGGGCTCAATGACAGCCGAAAGCAGTTCTTGAAGGCCAATGCCCGGCATTGCGGGGTCCTTGCGGGCCAAATCATAGACCGAGCCAAGAGCGGCAATGCGTCCGATCAATTCCTCGGCCAATTGCAGCGTTTCATCATGTTTTTTGGGCGCGGATTGAATGAGCCCGCCGATCACGGCGAACAGGTTCTTGATCCTATGGCTCATCTCGCTGACGAGCATTTTTTGGCGCTCGTTTGCTGTTACATCGAGCGTTTGAGCGATGATTTTCTTTTGGCCATCGCGGGTGGTGTAAGGAAAGCCGCGGGCCCTAATCCAGCGCAATTCTTCTCCAGCGATATCGACGCGGAAATCAAACTCGAAATCCTCTTCTTGACCAGATTTTCCGCTAAGGTTTTCGCCAATCAGTTCGACATCTTCTTCGATTACAAACTCAGTAAGAGCTTTCTGGTCATAGTCGCCTGCGCAAGGCAGGTTTAAATGGTCGGCCAGCACTGCATCGGCTTTGATGCTGCCAGTTTCCAAGTCCATATCAGCCAGGCCCATTCGGCCAGTGTTGAGCGCCAGTCGAAGCTTATTGGACTCGTCCCTCAATTCTTGCTGCAATTGCATCATCTCTGTGACATCAAAGCCCAGCCCAGCGACCTTTTTTCGTCCATCGGTTGAGAGATAGGGTTTTGCGTGGACTTGGACCCAGCGGATTTCTTCGCCAGGGGGCTGCAAGCGGACAACAAAGGAATAGTCTTGGTCATCGGCCAGCGCATCATCGCGCGCATCGGTAAAGGATGATGCATCCTCAGGAACGACATGCCGAAGCATAGCATTGCGCTCATAAACTTGGTTCGCATCGAGGCCAGTCATCTCGGCCGCAAGCTTGTCGATACGCATTTCATTGCGTTCTAGATCAGTGTCCCAAAAGCCAAGTTTCGCCGCTTCCATTGCAAGACCAAGCTTCTCAGCGTCAATCGACATTGCGTTGCGCAATTGGACCTCTTGCGAGATATCCGTGAGCGTAATCGAAGCCCCCTCGACCGAACCGTCGGAGAAGAAATAGGGCGTGATCCGGACAAAAAACGCATGGCCCAATTCGTCAGGATCGGTTGTTTGAATGAAAGTCTCGCCGGTTTCGATGACTTTGCGCACTTCAGTGGCGGGATCAAACTGTCCCAGAGAGATGTTAAATTCGTTGAGCGAGCGCCCCTCGTCAGAGCGCAGCAGTGGCAGCTTTTTGCGCGCAGCATCGGTGACATGGCGAATGCGCATCGCACGGTCCAAAACGATCATCGCAAGGTCTGCTGATTGCAAGAAATTATCAAGATCGGCATTGGCCAAGGTTAGTTCGTCAATCTTGTTTTTCAGCTCTTCATTGGCTGTCGTCAGCTCCTCATTGGCCGATTGAAGCTCCTCGTTCATCGACATCATTTCTTCATTGGAGCTTTTGAGCTCCTCATTCGCTGTTTCCACCTCTTCCACCTTGCTTTTCAGCATCAGGCGAGTGGATTGCACATCCTCTTGCAAATCAGCGATCTGGCGGTCGCGAGTGACCGGGCTAACCTCATATTGATCAACAAGCGGCTGCAAACGGTCCTTGACCAAGAAGATCAAGGCGACCGTCTCATCCTTCATCGGATGGGCGATAATATCAGCCGTTTGCGTGCCAAAGGGTGAGACGATCGCAACGTCTTTCATCGCTTTGCGCCGGCCAGCGCCCAGCGCGTCGGAAACCAAGGG
Source organism: uncultured Porphyrobacter sp. (assembly GCA_964613105.1). Classification (GTDB taxonomy): domain Bacteria; phylum Pseudomonadota; class Alphaproteobacteria; order Sphingomonadales; family Sphingomonadaceae; genus Erythrobacter. Next base: position 13,772 of record CAZTFZ010000001.1, read on the forward strand.
CACAACCACATCGCGCACGCCATCACGCGCAAGCGTATCGAGGCTGCGTTCTTCGCCGGGCCGCGACATCATAAACAGGCTGAGATCACCCGAGCTGTCGATCACCAAGCGGTTCTGTGTGACCCGCACAAAGGGCGGTGCGTAATGTTCGTAAATGGTGGCGTTGGTCGCATCGAGGCTTTGGTGCCTTGGAAAGTCGAGCTCTCGCGCCATCTTGCGAATATTGCGCTGGGTTGGGCTCTCGCGCCCGAGCGTGCCCAATGGCAGGCTAATATGGGTGCGCTTGGCGCTGTCAGAGCGCTTGAAGATGCGCGCCTTTTGGTCAAGTGCGACGAACAGATCAGCGCGCCGAGCCACGCTTTCTGACGTACCAAGGAACAAATGTCCGCCCGGTGTCAGGCTGAAATGCATCAGCGGGAAGACTTCATTCTGCAAACTCTCGCCCAGATAGATCAGCATGTTGCGGCAAGAAATCAGGTCAATCTTGGAGAACGGTGCATCCTGAATGATATTGTGCACTGAGAAGCGCACCATCTCGCGGATGCGCGAAATGATCTCAAAACGTTCGTCCATCCCCAAAACATAGGTTTCTTGGTAGCGGCGCGGAATCTCTGCCAACATGGAAACGGGATAGCGGGCCCTGCGGGCCTGCTCGATCACATCGGGCTCTACATCGGTGGCAAAGATTTGGATCAAAGGCCTGCGCTGCAATTGCTCGCATGTCTCATCGATTATCATCGCCAGCGTATATGCTTCTTGGCCGGTTGAGCAGCCCGGCACCCAAATGCGCACCTCGTCAGATGCATCGGCCTTTTTGATCAGAGGGATGATGACCGTTTTGCGAAGCAGTTCAAAGCATTCCCTGTCCCGGAAAAACGAAGTCACATTGATCAGGAAGTCGCGAGCAAGGGCCTTTTGCTCCGCCTCACTTTCGCGCAAATGCTCAAGATATGTGACCGAGTCGGTAAACTCGAGCACTTGCAAACGCCGGTTCAAACGCCGGAACAAGGTCGAGGTTTTATAGCCTGAAAAGTCATTGCCCAAATTGTCGAGCAAGATTTTGAAGATGTCCTGCATCATCTCTTGCGAGGCAATGTCATCCTCGGGAAGGCGCGGCCTAAAAGCGCCATCGAAGAAGGTCTTTATCCGCTGGACAAGATCACCTGCATGAAGTGTGAAATCAACCAGATTGGTCGATAGCGCCGAAAACGGCATGCCGTCATAGCGCGCTTCCTCTGGCGATTGGACCAGGCAAATTCCGCCCATTTCCTTAATCACGCGCATGCCCGCAGTGCCATCGCCGCCTGTGCCCGACAGAACCACGCTGGCCGCTTTGTCGCCTTGCATTTTCGCAAGCGAGATAAAGAAGCTGTCGATTGGGCGACGCAGCCCGCGCGGCAGAGCAAACGGGTCGAGCCGGAATTTGCCATCTTCAATGCGTAGGCTTGAGCCGGGCGGGATCACATGAAGGCAATCCACCTCAATATGATCCTCATCCGCAATTTGGCGCACTTGAATATGGGTTTTGCTCGAAAGCAATTCGGCCATCATGCTCTCGTGATCGGGGTCAAGATGCATGATCAAGACAAAGGCCATGCCTGTGCCTGTCTGGATGTTTTGGAACATCGACGTCACAGCTTCTAAGCCGCCCGCCGACGCGCCGATGCCGACAACTGGAAAATCCAATTGCGAGCTGTTGGCGAGCTCTATTTCTGGTTCTGATTCTATTACGCTTGCCATTCTTTATTCCCGTGCAGAAAGGCTCAGCGCAGATGAGCTATGCTTATTTCTCCTAAGTAAAATGCCTAGGGTCTCAAGCTTCAATGCATGAAAGAGCCCAAATGGACCCTTCGATTACAGAGTTTTAATCGGAATCAGGCCCAAAACGGCGCGCGCAAGGTGCAAATTTGGCCGAAATAGGCTCGTGGGATAGGTCCAAGATGGACGAGGTTTCCGGCAAATGGGCGCGATTCGGCGCACTCACGCGCAGGTTTGGAGCGGCGATTACAGCAGCCCAGAGCGTTTCATTGGGGTGGCGCTAAAACTCTGTGCCCACTGACACATTGATTCGCGGAGAACTGTCGCTTGTTTCAAACCGAGGTCCGGTTAGCGGCACGGCCAGTTCAAGATCGAAATTGATCGCTCGGGTAATATCGGCGCGCAAACCGCCGCCTGCTGATGCCAATGAACCGCTGCCAAAGCCATTGCCTATGTTTGAGACAACCCCGCCATCGCCAAAGGCATAGAATTGAGCGCGATGGATGAGGCCAAAGGGCTTTGCAAAGTCATAGCGCAATTCAGCGAGGCCCATCACGCCTTCGTCACCGACGCGCTCATTATAGTTATAGCCGCGCAAAAAGCTCGTTCCACCAAGCCCGATGTCTTCGCTGATAAGCAGAGGGTCAGAGGAGATTTGGCCGCGCCCAGCGAGCAGCAGGCTCACATTTTGGCCCAAGGAGCGGCGCCAATCGAACCACAAAGCAAGTTTGGTGAAGTCTGGCGGCGCGTCGGAGCGTGAGGCGAGCGGATCGCCCAACTCCCTTGCGCCCAGTAGGGCAAGGCCTTGCGAAATAGTCAGGCGGCTGCGCAGCCACCCGCCGCCAAGCTTGGCTCTGGTGTATAGCCCGCCGCGAATAACCGGAAGTCTGTCGTGGCGCAGCAAAGTGCCAGCCTGTTCTTGGCGCAAATCGCGATACTCAACATCGCCATTGAACCAAACAGAAAGATTGCGGCGGCGTTTCAAAGGCACGCTAAGCTGCAGCCCCAAGCGGCGTGATTGTCCGACAATGTCAAACTCTTCAAGTGCCGCGCCGGGCCGGCTGTCAGAGACTGACGCAATGAGGGAAAGCTGGGTTCCTTGCGCATCCAAAACTGCGCCATAGCGAAGCCGCGCAAATTGCAATTCGCTGGGTTGCAGCGGCACTGTACCATAGGTTAAATCGAGCGCGTCGCTGCCAAAGATCAGCCCATTGGCATCAAGGTCTATGCGGGCTTGAATGGGGCCAACCGGATCGCTGCCATCATTGTCCAGCGTCACTCTTCCAGCAAATTTTTCGCGCAGAGCTCGAACAAGCAAAACGCCGTCACCTTCGTCGCGGACAAAGCGTGATCTACCAACGCGGGCGCCGCTAATGTCGCCAGCGAGCAGCAATTGCTTTTCAAGCCGCGCAAGAGTGACTGGCTGGCCGTTGATTAATGGAGCGAGCATTCGCCTGATCGCGGGATCATCATCGCCAATCACCTCGATGCGGTCGACAACGCCCTCGTCAATGGCCACCTGCAACACCCCCAATTCGAGCGATTGTGGTTCAATCCATGAGGTTGCAAGGATGAAGCCACGGCTTTGCGCTCGCTCTGCAATCGCGCCCGATAATTCGGTCAGCTCGGCCCCTGTCAAATCACGCGCGCTAAAGCGTTCAATGATGTCCGCAAAATCTGCAGGGCCCATCGCGACAAGGCCGCGAATGGCGATAGCGCTCACCTGATAACGGCGCTGCTCGTCGGTCAGCACGGGCTGATATTCGAGTTTTGGTAGGGATAAAGGCCGATCAGTAATCCGGATTTCGAGCCGGTCTTCCCGCTCTTGCCTTGTGGGGTCGGTTTGATCGAGCGCGTCTTGTGCAAGCGCAGCAGATGCTCCGACCAGCATTGAGCCCGCCAGCGAAGCCAACCGACACAATCCCAAAAAGCGTCTCGCTTGCAGATTAAAGTCCGACATGGTGGGCGCGCTAAATTGCAAACGTTAACGGATGGTCAAATCGAGGTGACGAATTCGTTCTAAATTAACCACTTAAGGCAGTAATCAATCAGGGTTTCGGTCGTAAAAACTCCATAACTTGGGCGGAATTATAACGATCCCCACGGAGACATTGAATGACGATTGCACGAATTTGCGCGACCACAGGGCTTTTGGGTGCAGCTGCTTTGTTAATGAGCTCGACCAGCGCTTTGGCGCAATCGGGCCCATGGAAGGTCAGCGAAGCGCGCGGTGCGGTCGAGATTTCCGACGCCTCTGGTCAGAGGGCCGCGCAGCGCGGCGTGGTGGTTCGGCCCGGTGCGACGGTCACTTCGGGGTCTTCGGGCCATGCGGTGCTGGTACGCGGTCAAGAATTCGTTACGATCCGTGCCAACACGCGCATTCGCATTCCGGCGCAGGCTGCAAACTCGCGCTCGCTCGTGCAGGTCTTGCAGGATTGGGGCCAAGCCATCTTCAATGTGGGCAAGCAAAAGGACCCTCATTTCGCGGTTGAAACGCCCTATCTCGCAGCGGTTGTAAAGGGCACTACCTTCACGATTTCTGTGAATGATGAGGGCGCTTCTATGCAAGTGACAGAGGGCGCGGTTGAAGTTCAGACGCGCGACCGCGGCGCTCGCGATCTCGTTCTTCCAGGCGCTGTAGCGATGGTGACGGCAAGCGATCAATACAGGCTCACGGTTCAAGGTAGCGAAACAAGGGTGATCGATTCGCCAGCTCGCGGCAATGCTGTGACAAGCTCTGCCCCCGCAAAGACCACAAGTTCGAGCGCCGCAGCCAGCTCTTCATCCAGCTCAACAGCGCAAACCGTTGCTCCAAATGCAGCCGCACCAGTGGGTGCTGAAGACGCTCAAGTTCAGAAGGCCAGTCAGCCCAGTTTGGAAGCCAGCGGCGCGGCGCAAACTGCTGTGGCAGCCTCATCAGGGCGCGGCAATTCGGCCAGCTTTAGTCGCGCGAACTTTGTGGCCAATGACATTGGCTCTGACTTCACCAGTTCATCCGGCATCGAAGAAGCCTTTGCGGCTCCCGCAAGCGATCTCAGCGAGCTTTCAGACGGTCTTGTCGGCGGTGAAGTCGTCGCCTTGGTCGCTGAGACCCGTCAAAACTTTGCCGCTAATGCAGTGCGCAATGGGCCTTCAGCGAACGGCATAGCCAATGCCAATCCCGCAAGCGGCTTACCGACCACAGATAATGCTGCGGCCAGCAATGCAGTCGTGAGCAACGCTGCGGTTTCTGGCTCGGCTGACCTTACTAATGCTGCAACGAATGATACTGGCGCTTCTCTTGGCGCCAACAGCAACGGCACGGTTGCCTCCGACGGCGCTAACAGCAATGGCATAGCTGCCGCCGCCGATGCAGCAGACACCACTGTGCCGCTCGCTCCAATCGATAGCATCGCTGCTGACGCCTCTAACAATGCGGG
>CAZTFZ010000001.1:19048-28280 GCA_964613105.1 uncultured Porphyrobacter sp.
ATGACGATTAAACCAATTAGCAATCCATCGGAGCGATAGCTCCTCGTTGTGATGCCCAAAAACACCTTTCTCACCAAAAAAAGCAAAGGCTGGGGGCGCACCTCCAGCCTTTCGCCGTTGTTGGCGTTTGGGCGCAAATTTGGGTTTTATCTGCCAATCATCATTGTTTTGGCTTTGGCGCTCGCCGCTGGCGGTTCCCTGAGGAGCCAGGAGCTGTCGCTGCGCGAAGTTCTGTTTGCACTGTCAGAACGGCCAGCAAGCGGAAATCTGCATATTGTTGAGATGGATGCGGCGAGTATTGCGGCGATTGGACAATGGCCTTGGCCCCGTAAAGAACACGCCCGCATCGTCGATCAATTGGCCCAAGCGGGGGTTCGTTCGGTCGTATTCGATGTTGATTTCTCGGCCGCTTCCAATCCGACAGATGACGCTGTCTTCGCCGCTTCGCTTGAGGCTGCTGAGGGGCGTGTGGCTCTGCCTACATTCGCGCAAAGAGCATCGCATAACAGCGCCCAATTGATCGATTCGCTGCCACTTGAGACGTTTCGCGAGCATGTGGGCCTCGCCTCTGTATTGGTTGCGCCCGGCAAGGATGGTGTCGTGCGATCCATGCCATTTGCTACGATGACAGCGGGAGTGCCGCGCCCAACATTGTCGGCCTTCATTGCAGGCGAGGCTGGCATTGCCAATGCAAGCTTTCCCATCGATTTTTCAGTCGATCCTGCATCGATACCGCGTCATTCTTTCATTGCCATTGCAGGTGGTGAGTTTGAAGCAGCGGACCTGCGTGGCAAGGATGTTCTGATCGGTGCAACAGCGATCGAAATGGGCGATCGATACGTCGTGCCGCGTTATGGCGTGGTGCCAGGGGTGGTGGTCCAGGCCATGGCCGCTGAAACTTTGGCTTTGGGCGTCCCGCAAGAGCTGGGCGCTTTTCTGCCGCTTGTGATGGTGGCTTTGATGTCGCTTTTGGCGCTGCGCGCGCAATCCGTTGGCAGGGCGGTCTTTGGTGGGTTTGCGCAAATCGGCATTATCTTCGTATTGGCTTGGGGTCTTTGGACAGGTTCGCATTGGTTGATCGACATTGCCTCATCATTGATCGCGATTGTTGTATTGACGGCCTATCGCATCATTGGTTTGCAGCGGAGCGAGCGCTTGCACAAGGTTCGGCATGACGCTGCAACAGGTCTGCCCAATCTTCACGCTTTTCGGTTTGATCATAGTGAGGCAAAGCAAGGCCTGACCGTAGCTGCTCGGATCGACGGCTATGATAGTTTGGCGAGCGTATTGGGGCGCAAAAACGCGAGCTTTGCGGTCAATGCTTTGGCGGACCGTATCCGCGCAATGGGCGCTGGTGAAAGGGTTTACATAGCTGATGACCGCATGCTGGTTTGGACAATGAAAAGCGAAAGTTTTGAGATCGAGGCCAAGCTCGTGAAATTGTCCAACGCTTTGCGCAAACCAGTGGAGATCAACGGCCGCGATGTTGATATCGAGCTGACCTTTGGTGTGGCCGATGCTGGCAATGAAACTGATGCTGCCTTTGCCGCGTCTCAGGCACGCCGAGAGGGAAGCCTGTGGCGCCGCCATGCGGAATCCGAACGGGTTGCGGTTGAAGAGCAAATGTCCTTGATGAGCGAACTTGAAACAGGGCTTGAAAAAGGCGAGATCGAAGTCTTCTATCAACCCAAATTGCATTTGGGCCAGAGCCGTATTTCCAGCGCTGAGGCCCTAGTCCGGTGGAACCATCCTGAGCGCGGCATGATTAGGCCTGACCGCTTTATCCCCATGGCTGAGCGTTCAGACAGGATCGCGGATCTGACCTTGTTTGTTCTGAACGCAGTGGTAGCCGATCTCACCCTTTGGCGCGCGCGCGGTATCGAATTGCGGGCCGCGCTCAATATTTCTGCTCGATTGCTCAATTCCTTGGAGTTCTTGCAACAGGCCGAAGAGCTAGTGAAAGCCGCCGAAATCCCTGCAAGTCAGCTGATTTTTGAAATCACGGAAAGCGCAGCGATCCATGATGCGCAGCAGGCCTTGCTCGTGGTCAAAAGGTACCGCGATTTGGGCATTAGCATTTCGATCGACGATTACGGGACGGGCCAATCGACGCTTTCTTATCTGCAAACCCTGCCAGTCAATGAACTGAAAATTGATCGCAGCTTTGTGCAAAATGCCCATAAGCAGGGCGGTGATGCTTTGCTGGTTCGCTCGACAGTTACTTTGGCTCATGAGCTTGGCTTGGAAGTGGTTGCAGAAGGCGTGGAGGAAGAGGCTTGTCTCGCATTCCTCAAAGATATCGGGTGCGATTATGCTCAGGGTTATCTGATCGGTAAGCCGATGCCGGCCGCTGATTTGGAAGCGCTTATGAAAGAGCCAGCACGGCTTGCAGCCTAAAGCTTCGCTTAGCCAAAATTTGCAGGCTGTTTGCAAAGCTTTTTCTTGCCGCTGTCACCATGGCCGCTATCGCCTGCCAAGCGATGACTATTCCAGACCCATCATTACAGCCAAAGCTTGCGCTGCCCAACGTCGTGATTTTTGCGCGCTGGCCAGAACCGGGCAAAGCCAAAACGCGGCTTATTCCTGGTTTTGGAGCAGAGGGCGCCGCGGCTATCTATACGCAATTGCTAGAGCATACCGTCAACCAAGCGCTCGCGAGCGGCCTTGCTGTGGAATTGCGGGTGACCGGCGCCCCGCTGGAAAAGTTCGCAGATTGGTTTGGCAGCCGCTTGGCTAAGGGCAGTGATTTGTCCATCCACGATCAAGGCGAAGGCGACTTGGGCGCGAAGATGGCCCGTGTCAAAGCGCCCGCGATCCTGATCGGCAGCGATTGCCCCGGGCTTGATGCGGCTTTGCTTTTGGAAGCCGCCAAAGCGCTGCAAACGCATCAGGCGGTTATCGGCCCAGCCCAAGATGGCGGCTATTATCTGCTTGGCATAGCGCGCCCAATGCCTTTCCTGTTTGAAGATATGGCGTGGAGCACTGACCAAGTGCTGCCCGACACGCTGGCCCGGTTAGAGGCGAGTGGGATTGCACCTGCAATGCTTAAAACATTAAGCGATGTTGACGAGCCGCAAGACCTTGCGCATTTTCCTCAGTTCAAGCCATAAGCATGACGCGATGAGCCTTTCGATCATAATACCGGCGCTTGATGAAGAAGCATGCCTGCCAGCGCTGATAGAGCGCTTGGGACAATTGGACCCGCAACCAGAAGAAGTTGTTTTGGTTGATGGTGGCAGCATGGATAGAACCTGCCATTTGGCCAAATCCGCTGAGTGGCGTGTCATCTCGACCAATATGGGGCGATCTGTCCAAATCAACGCAGGGGTTGCGGCAGCACGGGGAACGAAGGTTTGCATTTTGCATGCCGACACCTTGCCGCCCTTGGATATGGTCTCGGTGATCGAGGATACGCTCAGCGATGAAAAGATAGCGCTGGCCAGTTTCACGCCGCTCATCTGCGGGACACGCAACCGTTACGGCACCAGTGTCCATAACTATCTTAAAACTTGGTATGCGCCGCTATTGGTCAGGCCGCATCAGTTTTTGCGCGGAGTGCGCCTTCTGTTTGGCGATCATGCGATGTTCTTTCGGCGCGCAGACTTTCTTGAAGTGGGCGGCTGCACACCCAGCGATATGGTGATGGAAGAGGCCGATCTTTGTGTGAAATTTGCCGACCTTGGCCGGATCAAAATGGTCCGCAGATTGGTCCATACCTCCGATAGGCGGATCGTCGAATGGGGTCGTTGGCGGGCCAATTGGATATACTTCAAAGTCGGCATGCTGTGGGCTTTTGGCATGCGCAGTCGGATGGCTAAAAACTACCCCAACATCCGCTAGGCGAGCTGAGAATTGCTTCCTCTTACCCTCACTGTTCCGCTTCGCGCAAAAATCCTGCTTCGATGCAATAATCAATCAGGCACTTGATATATGCCATGTCGGTTGCCGGGCATTCAATGCCAAAGCAGCTACGAAACGCGCTGTCATCGAAATGCGGATTGCGCTGGAAGTAATTGGCGTAAAGGCCTGCAACGCGTTTGAACAAGCGCCTTTCCAAAGCCGGCAAATGCGAGGGGTCAAAATTCTCTGGCGAGACCAGTTCAGGCTCATGAAAATGAGGATAGGCGCCAATTGCTGCGGTGAATTGTTCGACTGGCATCGGCTGACCAGAGACTAGGTGAAATGTTCCGCCGAGCACTTCTGGGGTCCGCTTCGCTAATCCATCGGCAATGGCGACAATTCCGCTTGCGACATGGTCAATCGGGACAAAGTCCAGCGTAGCCCCGCTGCGCGAAGGCATTTGCCGCACCCGCCCCTCTGCGATCAGTTTGAAAGCGGCGTAAGTGGTATCAAACTGCCGGATTGTGCCGGTTCCGCTTGCCCCCACCACGATCGAAGGGCGCGCAATTGCCCAGTCAAGATCGCTGCTTCGCACCAGCCTTTCGCCAGCGGCTTTGCTGGCCTCATAGCCATTGGCAAAGCCTGAGCTTGGCAATGCATCAGCCTCGCCAATCGTGCCATCGCGTGTGCCGCAGACATAGGCTGTGCTGACATGCAAGAACGCCATATCGCCCGTTTTTGCTAAGGCCAAAGCATTGGCTGTGCCGTTCACATTGACCGCAGCATACTCTGCTTCTTCAAGGTCAAACCGAACGGTTGCTGCGCAATGGATCAGCAAGTCATGAGCGCTTGCGATGCTGGCAAATTCAGTCTCTTCCCAACCGAAGCGCTTCTGTGACACGTCGCCGCTTTTGGTCGCCGCAACAGCAACTGCAGAGCCATCATTGGCGAAAATATCGTGATTGCGGTGGACCATGGCTGTGACAGTGTGCCCTTCGGCAACCAATCGCGCGCAAAGCTCGCCGCCGACGAGACCAGCAGCGCCCGTCACCAATATATTTAGCAACAGCCAGCCGCCGGTTCAGCGTCGCCGCCTACTGCGCCAAAGGGAACAGCGATGCCGCAATCGGGAAAGACCCCATAATGCTTGCTGAAATCACCGTAGAACTCAAAATGGCCTGCAAAGCGCGTGTCGGCCAACATTTTCCAGCTATTGCCGCAAATGGGGAACAATTTACCGGCTTCGATGAAGTGATGGCCATCAAGCGCGAACACGCGCTCCTCGCCCGCAACTGTGCCTTTATAGCGGACAGCCTGGCCATAATCTTCGCATTGGCTTTCAAGCTCAGGCAATTTGAACAAGCGGTATGTGGCGGAATGGAAATTTATCCCATCAAGCTTTTGCGCAACGGCTGGATCGTTCAGCCCAAGCGGTCTGCTGGTGACTAGGCGCGGATCGGCAAAGCCTGCCTCTTTCGCCAAAGCAACGAAATCGCCCCAATAAAGCGCCCCTGACAGGCATTCCCCATGCAGCACTGGGTCATCGCGCAGGCCATCGGGCACGCGGCGTTCTGAATACACATCGGAGAAATAGAGCTCGCCGCCATCCTTCAAAAGCTCGAAGGCTGCCTTAAACACAGCGCGTTTGTCAGCGACAAGATTGATAACGCAATTGGAGACGATCACATCATAATGGCCCTTGGGTAGGTCAAGCGCGCCCAATTGCTCAATATCGCCCTCAACAAACTGCGTGTTCGCCTGCGCATAGCCAAAGCGTTCGCGGTGCCATTCTGAATGCTCGCGAGCGACCGCCAATTGTTCGGGCGTGGTATCAACGCCGGTAACGCTGCCGTTCTCACCCACCATTTGCGCAAGCACATAGGCGTCTTGTCCGCTGCCCGATCCCAAATCGAGGATGTGGCAGCCTTGGATTGCTTGCGGAGCGACGAGCCCGCAACCGTAATAGCGTGACTTCACTTCGTCATGGACGTTCTTGAGCGCGCTCAAAATCTGCGCTGGAGGGGCTTCTAAGGTGCAGCAAGCATCGGTCTTGAGGTCATCGGAAGTTTGCAGAACCTTGCCGTAGTAATCGCGGCTATTTTCGATATTCATGTAACAGACCAGCCTTTCGCGCCGAATTAATGAGCAGTACTGGTTCGCATTTCGCGCAATTTGGGTTACGGGGCAAGTCTATGGCATTCACACATGACGCAATTGTTATTGGCGGCGGTGCTGCTGGCCTCACTGCGGCTGGCGGCTGCGCTTTGTTTGGCCTCAAAACCGCGCTCATTGAAGCGGGCGAGATGGGCGGCGAATGCCTCAACAATGGCTGCGTGCCATCCAAAGCGCTGATTACAGCGGCTAAACGAGCGGCTGAGGCCAATGTGGCCGAGAAGTTTGGCGTTGCTTTGGCGGCTCCAAAGGTCAATTGGACGGGCGTTCATAAGTTCGTGCATCAAGCGATTGCCGATATCGCTCCGCATGATTCGCAAGAGCGTTTTGAGGAAATGGGCTGCGAAGTTATTCGCGATTATGCACGGATTACTGGCAAGCACTCGGTTGAAGTCGCAGGGCGCACGCTAACCGCGCCGCGGATTGTGGTGGCCACAGGCTCCAAACCCTTTGTGCCTCCGATCGAAGGCCTTAGCGAGACGCCTTTTCTCACCAATGAGAACCTGTTTGACCTTGCCGAATTGCCCGAGCATCTGATCATCATTGGCGGCGGTGTGATCGGCTTGGAAATGGCGCAGAGCTTTCGCCGTCTTGGCAGCGCAGTGAGCGTTATCAATCCTGGCCAGCTGATGGCCCGCGACGACCCCGACAGCGTAGCCGTCGTGGCCGAGGTTATGCGCGAGGAAGGCGTGACATTTATTGACGGCAAGGTCGTGAGCGTGTCAGGTAAAGCCAAAGCCATCGCTGCCGAAATTGACAATGGCGAGGTGCTCAAGGGCTCGCATTTGCTCGTCGCAGTGGGGCGAACGGCCAACACCCAAGGCTTTGGTCTTGAAGAATTGGGCGTCGAGATGGCCGGCAATGGGATCAAGGTCGATGCGCGCAGGCGCAGTTCCGTAAAGTCGATCTATGCTATTGGTGATTGCCGCGATGGACCGCGCTTGACCCATGTCTCGGGCTATGAAGGCTCGAATGTGGCGCTGGAGATTACCACTGGTATTCCGACTAAGGTCGATTGGTCTGCGCTGCCTTGGTGCACCTTTACCGATCCCGAAGTCGCTCAAATTGGCATGACCGAAGCTGAGGCCCGTTCGGCGCATGGTGATGCGATCACCGTCATAAAAGAAGGCTTCGACCACAATGAACGCGCTGTCGCAGAAGGCTCAACAAAGGGGCATATGAAGGTCATTTTGAAAGGTAAAAAAGTGCTGGGCGCTAGCATTGTTGGCAAAGGCGCAGGCGAGCTATTGCTGCCCTTTACGCAGTCGATCACTGGCAAATCCAGCACATTTGCACTTGGCTCTGCGGTGATCTCCTACCCGACCCGCAGCGAGATATCGAAAGCCGCAGCTTTCGCCGCTTGGGAGCCGACAGTGTTTGGATCATTCCCTAAGAAATATGCAGGTTTCGTCGCCAAAATGCGCAAGGTCTTTGCATGAGTTCTAAAACAAGCGAGCCGCGCAGCAAGAGCCGCAAAGCCCCCAGCGGGCCGTCACCCTTTGCGGTGGAAGCGGCGCCTTTGGGGCGGGCAAAATTCTCTGATCCAAAAGTGACTGCTAAGGGCGAGGCGCGGGCTAGTGTCGCGCTCAAAAAGCTGGATACCTTATGGTTCAACACCGGCACTTTGTGCAATTTGGCTTGTGCCAATTGCTACATCGAAAGCAGCCCCACCAATGATGCGCTTGTCTATATGAAGGCGGTAGATGTTGCCGGTTATTTAGACGAGATTGAACGCGATCAATTGGGCACGCGCGAGATCGGATTTACCGGCGGCGAGCCGTTTATGAATCCAGAATTCCCCGCCATGCTGACCGATGTGCTGGAGCGCGGCTTTGAGGCTTTGGTTTTGTCCAATGCGATGAAGCCAATGCGCCGCCACGAGGCCGCGCTGCTCAATCTGAAAGAGCGCTTTGGCGCAAAGCTGACCATGCGGGTCAGCCTCGATCATTATACGAGGGCGATCCATGATGCCGAACGCGGCGCAGGCAGCTGGGCAATCGCGATGGAAGGCCTGCGCTGGCTGAGCGACAATGGTGTTCGCTTGGCGATTGCTGGACGGATGTTGCCGAGCGAGGATGAGGCACAGGCCCGCTCGCAATTTGGCGCTATGTTCGCTGCCGAAGGCTTGGCCGTGGATGCGAATGATCCGCTTGGGCTTGTCTTGTTCCCCGAGATGGACGCAGACAAGGATATTGCCGAAATCACCACTGATTGTTGGGGCATTTTGGGCAAGAACCCCGATGACATTATGTGCGCCTCAAGCCGCATGGTCGTCCACCGCAAGGGCGAGGCTGGCCCGCGTGTAGCTGCCTGCACATTGCTGCCCTATGAGCCGGGTTTTGATCTGGGCGCGACTTTGGCTGAGGCTGCGCAAGATGTGTCGCTCAACCATCCCCATTGCGCGCGCTTTTGCGTGATGGGCGGGGCCAGCTGTTCTGCCTGATTGGGACTAAAAGCCTAGGGCCGATTGTCTAGCCATTTGGCCAGCGCAACGCCGCCAGTAATCAAAAATGGCACCAAGACAATGCTCAGCGTGACCTTAGCCAGCACTTGGCCGATCAAAAGGTTTTCAATGTCAAACTCGCCGTAAAAGGCCAGCGTGATGAAGATCACCGAATCGACCGCTTGGCTTAGCGCAGAGGCAATTGCCCCGCGCACCATCAGCCCGAAGGTTCCACCTTCCCCAGCGCTATTCTCAGCGCCATTCTCAGCTTTCCCTGCAAGCTTGGAGAAAATCCAAATGTTGAGCAGCAAGGATGTGATGTAAGCGGCGGGACCAGCCATCAAAATGCGCGGCGTCTGGCCCAAGACCGTTTCAAATGCGCTTAGATCTGCGCTGCGAAACTCGACCATTTCGGCGGACGGCGGCAGGCCAAGCACCAGATAGATAATCGCGGCTGATGTCGCGAGCGGGATGAAGCCGAACCAGACCAGCCTTTTGGCGAGCGCGCTGCCATAAAGCTGGGCGATGGTGCTGGAGATGACAACCAATATGAGAAACGGGAAAATGCCTGCCTCAACTGCGAGCTGAGTGGGCGGCAATTGCACCTGTTTGAAGGCAACGACGCCCGCCAAAACAGTCATCCCGCCGTACAAGAGCAGGAATAAAAATAGCCCAGCAGGTATGCTTTGGGCCTCATTAGAAGCGGCATTCTGGCGGGCGGTTTTTGCGGTTTCGTCCATCCACCAAGCCTATGACGAGCGAACGCAAAAGAAAAGC
>CAZTFZ010000001.1:28380-30675 GCA_964613105.1 uncultured Porphyrobacter sp.
CAAATTACCCCAGCTGTTCAACAAGCGCTTGGCGTTCGCCGGACTGCGCGCTAGTCCCTACGCCTTCATGCGCGTCGTTTCAGGGGAATTTCATGCCGCCATTTGTGATTAGCCTGCTGGGAATTGGCGCGATCCTGTTCATCGCTTTCCTGCTTTCGAGCCGCAAACGCCAGATTAAGCTGCGCGTGGTCGCAGCGGCCTTTGGCTTGCAAGTGGCGATGGCGTTGCTCGTTCTGCGCACGAGTTTTGGCGTGAAAGTGATTGAATTTCTCTCCGATGGCGTGATTGCCTTGCTCAGCTATTCGCTCGCTGGAATTGAGACTTTGTTTGGTCCCATGACCAGCAACCCCTTCGCGCAAACATTTCTGATTGCTGCCCTGCCAGTGATTGTGTTCTTTGCAGCTCTCGTGGCGATCCTTTACCATTGGGGCGTCATGCAATTGCTGGTGCGCTGGCTTGGCGGAGCGATTGGCTGGATCACTGGCATCAGCAAGGTCGAGGCTTTGGGTGCAGCGGCCAATATCTTCGTTGGCCAATCCGAAAGCCCGCTGGTTGTGCGGCCCTATCTTGCATCCTTGCCGCCATCGCGGCTGTTCACGCTGATGTGCGTTGGCATGGCCGGTGTCGCAGGCACAATCCTTGCTGCTTATGCAGCCTTCCTCGGCGATGAGGCTGTGCCTTATCTGCTGGCCGCAGCCTTTATGTCGGCTCCCGGCGGCATTTTGATGGCGAAGATCATCATGCCCGATGATCCAGAAGAGGCGGCAGAGCATGATAAGCAGATGGAGAATGTGACTGTCTCTGAAACTTTCGAGGAAGGGCATAAGCCTGCCAATGTGATCGAGGCGGCCGCTCAAGGCACTCAGACCGGCGTAAAACTGGCCGTGGCGGTTGGCGCAATGGTAATGGTGTTTGTGGCGCTAGTGGCGCTGGCCAATGGCCTGCTTGGCGGCATTGGCGGCTGGTTTGGCTATCCCGACATATCCTTCCAGCAATTGCTTGGGTTTGTGTTTGCACCGGTCATGTATTTGATCGGGATTGGCGACTGGCAGCAGGCCCAGCTTGCGGGCGGATTGTTCGGCACAAAGATCGTTCTCAACGAATTTGTCGCCTTTATCGAGCTTGGAACATTGGAAGGGCTGACGACGCGCAGCCGCGCGATTATGACCTTTGCTTTGTGCGGCTTTGCCAATTTCAGCTCAATCGCGATCCAAATGGCGGTGACCGGCGGGCTTGCTCCCAATCAGCGCCCCGTCATTGCCAAGCTTGGCTTAAAAGCATTGGCAGCTGGCAGCCTTGCGAACCTGATGAGTGCGGCTCTGGCTGGACTTTTCCTCCCCTTTACTTAGGCTGTCTCAACCATGACCCAGATTGCTTCTGTCTCGCTTGATCGTCCGCTTGAGGAAATCGCTGATGAGCTAGGGCAAAGCTTTGCAGGCTCCGGTTTTGGCGTCATCCGCGATCATGGCATTCCGGCTGATCTGATTGCCGAGGCGGAGGCCTTGTCGAAAGAGTTCTTCGCTTTGCCCGATGCGCAAAAGCTGCGCTATCAGATTGCCGGCACAGGCGGGGCGCGCGGTTATACGCCCTTCGGCACAGAAAAAGCCAAGGATGCCAAGCTGCATGATTTGAAGGAATTTTGGCATGTCGGGCGCGAGCTTGCTGACGGGCATCCATTGGCTAAGTTCATGGCCCCCAATATCTGGCCTGAAGAAACTCCGCGCTTTGCCGAAGTCTTCACTCAGCTTTACGCAGCGTTTGATCTGGCCGGAGCGAGAGTTCTCGAAGCGATCGCTTTGCATCTAGGGCTTGAGCGCGATTTCTTCGCTGCCACGGTCAAGGATGGCAATTCAGTGATGCGATTGCTGCGCTATCCGGCTCTTCAAGGCGAAGAAGCGAAGGGAGCGATCAGGGCGGCGGCCCATGGCGATATCAACACCATCACGCTTTTGTTGGGCGCAGAAGAGGCTGGGCTAGAGCTTTTGACGAGCGATGGCGAGTGGTTGGCGGTTGCGCCTGACCCCGGAGCCTTGGTGGTCAATATTGGCGATATGCTGGAGCGGCTGACCAATGGGCGGCTGCGCTCAACCACGCACCGTGTGGTCAATCCGCAGGGCGAGGCGGCGAACCGCGCGCGCTATTCCATGCCGTTTTTCCTCCATTTCAGGCCGGATTTCGTGATTGAGACACTGCCGTCCTGCATCGACCCCAAAGACCCAACTGCGCATCCAGAGCCGATATCCAGCCATGCCTTTCTCGAGCAGCGGCTGCGCGAGATCAATTTGGCCTGATTGC
>CAZTFZ010000001.1:30775-34344 GCA_964613105.1 uncultured Porphyrobacter sp.
GCGACTCGAGACGGACATGGCTGGCTGATCTTGTAGCGTTTCGGTCATATTTGATGAAACTTTGGTGACGTTGCGTTTGCGTCACACCTTCAAACCCGCAGAAATCTGCGTTTTTCGCAGGTGCAGCACAAAACTATCCACCGCGCCCGTCTGACCGTCTTGACTCTGTAACATGAGCAACGCTTTGCACATAAATGCGCCCGTGGGAGCGGGTCATCAAATAGCATCTCATATGTTCTTTTCTCCCGAGACGAAGGGGTCTTCTCGATGAAACTCAAATATCTATTAGCCGCATCTGCCGTAAGTCTGTCAGCCGGAGCGATCATCGCATCGCCTGCTGCGGCGCAGCAAATCACCTCTGGTATCGAGGGCAAAGTCACAGATGAAGCAGGCGCTGATCTTGCTGGCGCAACAGTGCTCGTCACTGACACTCGGACGGGCCAAGAACGCAGCCTGACAACGGGCAGCGATGGCAATTTCCGCGTCGCTTCTCTCGTTCCCGGCGGTCCTTACACTGTCACAGTGACTGCCGACGGTTTTGAAGGCCAAAGCGTTGAAGAGCAGTTCCTGACCGTTTCGGGCAACACCGACTTCACTTTCGCGCTTACCCCAACGGCTGTTGGTGTGGCCGACAATCTCATCATTGTTAGTCGCTCGCGCGCGGGCGCGGTTCAACTTGCGGTTGGCCCGGGCACGGCCTTTAGCACAGAGACGCTGGAAAGCTTCCCTTCGATCACGCGCGATGTGCGCGACATCATCCGGATTGACCCCCGCGTCAGCCTAGAGCGCAGCAATGAAGTCGACCGGATTTCATGCCTTGGCGGCAATGACCGCTCGAACACTTTCACCGTGGATGGCATCGTCCAATCGGATGTCTTCGGCCTCAACGGTACGCCATTTGCAGCGCGTAACGCTTTGCCGCTGCCATTCGATGTTATACGCGAAACCTCGGTTGAGTTTGCGCCTTTCGATGTGGAATATTCCGACTTTACCGGCTGTCTTGTCAACGTGGTGACCAAATCAGGCACAAATGAGTTTCACGGCTCAGCCTTCTACACCTATTTCGATGAGGGCCTCCAAGCTGGCTCAGTTGATGGCACTGATCTTAACGCAGGCCGCGAGCAGCGCTGGGGCGCGACCTTGGGTGGTCCAATCGTTCCTGACCGTTTGTTCTTCTATGTCGGCTATGAAGAAACCGATTTGGGCGATGGTAACAATGTCGGGCCAATCGGCGGCGGCTTTGGCAACCCGCTCGATTTTGTTGATCAAGCGCAGTTTGATCGTTTCGCGCAGATTGCCAATGATGTTTACGGCCAAGATGTGGGCGGTGTGCCGACCCAATTGGCAGAAGCCTCTCAACGTTACTTTGGCCGTATTGATGCGATCATCAGCGATAATCACCGCCTAGAGGCGACCTATCAGCGCCTAGAAGAAACCAACATCGAGGATGACAGTGGCAACGGCGAATTTACCGGTGTTAATTCGTTCGAGGACGAGGGCACGATCTCCGATTATTATTCGGTGCGGCTCTATTCCGATTGGTCGGACACAGTCTCAACCGAATTGCGCCTTAGCCGTGCAGAGGTTGGCGATGTGCAAGGGCCGCTTGGCTTTGGCGAAGCGCAATCCGATAATCCAACCGTGCGTTTGTCGGTTGGTGTCTTTCAAAACGAAGTGCAAGGTGATGGTTCGATCGATCAGGTCAATGGCCGCTTGAGCACTGGCCCGGGCATCTTCCGCTCGGCCAACCAGCTCGACACTCAGATTGATCAGGCTCGTCTGCAAACCAATATTGATGCTGGCAATGGCCACTTCTTCAAGCTTGGCGCTGAAATCAACGATCTTGAGATTTTCAACCTGTTCGCGATCAACGCGACCGGCACGATCTTCTTCCAAAACCTCGATGATTTCGAAAATGGCTTGGTTGCTAATGGTGTCTTTTCCAGCGTCTTTGGCAGCTCTGATGATCTGGTGGGCGGCGCGCTTGGCGGGGCTACAATCCGCGCCACACCCAGCGGAGACATTAACGAAGCTGCGGCCCAGTTTGGTCGCCAGATCTACTCATTCTACGCACAGGACGAATGGCAAGCGACCGATCAGCTAACGATCAACGCTGGCCTTCGTATCCAGCTTTATGACGGTGATGCTCCAACCACGAATCCGCTGTTTATTGAGCGTTTCGGGTTCAACAATGCCAACCCGTTCAGCCGTCTCGATCCGGTCCTTCTGCCGCGCTTATCTGCCTCTTATAACCTCGATAATGAGGGCTTCTTTAGCGATACGCGTATTACCGGCGGTATTGGCGTCTTTGCCGGTGCAGACCCTGTCGTGTTCTTCTCAAACGCATTTTCCAACAATGGTTTCTCAACCGGCGAAGGCGATACGTTTGATTGCGATCCAGCAGACCTCAACATTGATCCGGCAACCGGTCAGATCGTTGTGACATCGGCAGCAATTCCAGCGTGCGCAGTGGCGGCCGCTTCGGCTCAAGCAGCAGCCGGTGCAGCCGATACGCAGTCAACCGATCCAAACTTGGATGTTCCCACAGTGGTTCGCGCCAATATTGGTTTTGCAAGCACGGTTGGCACAGAAACCGGCTTTTTCAGCGGGTGGAATTTGCAAGCCGATTATATCTATTCGCGCTTTAACGACACGCTGAACTTTGTTGATCTGGCACAAGCAGTGAACCCGACGCAGGGCATCAATGGCTTTACCGTCGATGGTCGTCCGATCTTCGATGCGATTGACCCATTGAACGCTGGCTGTAATGCGGAATTGCAAGGCACAGGCGGCACACCGCCGACCTTTGCCAATGTAACCGCCGATTGCTTTGGCACTGGCATTGATGACTTCATTCAGCTGACCAATGGCCCCAGCTTTGACAGCCATAACTTCTCATTGATTTTGTCGAAGAATTTCGACGGCATCTTCACCGAGGGTGGCGCGTTCTTGGTCAACTTTGGCTATGCCTTCAGCGATTCGAACAACAACCGCAACAATGGTTCGTCAACGGCAACCTCGTCATTTGACGTGACAGCAGCTTTTGATCGTCAGAACCCAGCGGTTTCGACCTCGAACTTTGAGACGCGTCACAACTTCACTGCGACTGCGTTGATGCGGGAAGAGTTCTTTGGGGACTATTCGACCTCAATCGGCTTCTTCTTGCGGGCCCGCGAAGGTCGACCTTACAGCCTAACCTTCGATGGTGGCAGCGTGTTCAATGACAGCTCCTCTGGCACAGACAACGCTCTGCTTTACATTCCGAACGGTATCGGTGACCCGAATGTTTCGCCTTTATCGGATGCAGACGCGGTTGCTTCCCTGATCGACTATGTGACCAATGTGAACACAGACTGCTCCTTCACACCGGGCACTTCGATTGAGCGGAACAGCTGCCGCAATGATTGGCATGTCGATCTCGATATGCGGATCAGCCAAGAATTGCCATTCATCGGCAGCCTAACTGGTATTGCGGATGACCGGGTTGAGCTGTTTGCCGATTTCGACAATTTCCTGAATCTTATCGATAGCGGTTCGAACATCCTTCGTTCGCGCGGCGGCTTTGCTGG
>CAZTFZ010000001.1:34444-41070 GCA_964613105.1 uncultured Porphyrobacter sp.
GGCTTTAACCCTGATGATGACAATGACATTGCTTTCTCCAGCTCAGCCTGGCGGATCCAAATTGGCGTGCGCTACGAGTTCTAAGCGCAAACCAAAGTCAAAAACTGACTGAAAAGCTGCGGCGGCTCCCTTGTTAGGGGGTCGCCGTTTGCTTTTGCGGGCAGGGCCTCTCACGTGCGCAGGCCAGCAGAGTGCGAGCCAGCTTGCGGCACGTCGCCTCGCTATCGCCATTGCGCAAAGCCAGCACGAGATCGGCCGCTCCTTCGCTCAATTCAATCTCGCCAAACAGGCCAGCGACATCGGCCAATTGGTGCATTGAACAGCTCAGATCGCGTGCAGTCAAATGCGAATGCAAATCGCCCTGCAAAGCGTCTTCAAGGGCCATCAAAGCATCGCTGCGACACCTCTGCCAATGGATGTCGACCTCATCATGGCTCGCAGTGCTATGGTCGATGCTTGCCTGCATGGTCGAACTTTCTTCGTCCCCATCTTGACCCTCCTCGCCTTCGTCGATGATGCGGTGCGCGAGCCAACGGTTGAGCGTGTCAGCCAGAGCTTGCTCTTGAACAGGCTTCTCCAAACTGGCTTGGATGCCCGCCGCTCGCGCTGCGCGCCTTTGTCCGATGGAATCGGCAGATTGCAGCGCAATGATGGGCATGGTCTGAGCGTCGATACCAAGAATGCGAATGGCGCGTGCCGCCTCAATCCCGTCGCTATGCGGCAGATTGGGGTCAAATATCGCAAGATTGAAGGGCTGGCCTTCCTCCTCTGCCAATAGCACCCGTTCGAGCGCCTCTTCGCCGGAATATGTGCAGGCGACTGAAAAGCCCCAGTCTGTGAGGGTTTCGGCAAGCTGAGACCGGCTTTCGCTATCGCCATCCGCGATTAAGATATGGGCCGCAGAGATGTGGGCGCGCGCAGGCCTTGGGCCGGTTGGTTCCGGGGCCTGAGGGGCTAGGTTTTCAGACCCATCCTCGCGCCCAGCTGCGAACCCGCCTTCAAGCTCTTCGAGACGCTCATTTTCGACCCGCTCAAGGCGCTCATTTTCCAAATCTTGGCGCAAGAGATCATAGCTGGAGCCAATGGGCTGCGCGCCGCTGCTGGGTGCATTAGCGGCTGCTTGGGCGGCTGTTTGAGAGGCTGGGCGTTTGCGCCTGCCGCCCAGCAAGGCCAGCACTATAAGCGGAACGATCCCGATTATCGCCCATCGCCACCCTAAGACAGGCGGCCTAATACTTCGGTTTTTGATGCGTTCTTTTGCTTGGTTAGCCATAATCATTTCCCGTTTTTTGGCCTCCCGTCCTACTGTGTTGTAGAGAGCTGGTTCGCAAATCGGGCAGGAGGCGGTGAATGGCAGGCAAAAAAGACACTGACGCGCGACATGAGGGTGACCAAAGCGCTTCCATGCGCGCTTCCTCAAGGCTCTCTCCAAACGCGCCTGCTAGCAATGGCGCGGCTGTAAGAGGTCGCTTCAGCTCGGTTAAACGCCGACCAAAACCTATCTTGATTGCCGCTATAATCCTGTTGCATGCGGTCGCGCTATACGGATTGACACGTGCTTTTGCCCCCGATGCGGTGAAATCGGTAGAGCGCTCGGTCATCAGCACCTTTACCGTCACGGTTACTGCACCCGAGGAAGCACCAGAGCCCGAGCCTGAACCCGATGAGGGCGCAGCGGGAGAGGCGGGCAAAGAGGCTGTGCCAGCGCCTGTCACCGCGCCAACCCCCAAAGTGACGCTGAAGCCCGATCCGCCAAAGCCCAAGGCTTCTTCAACGGGGTCTGCGAACAATTCTGGCGCTCGCGAAACCGGCGAGGGCACTGGCGCTGCGGGCAGCGGGCTGGGTACGGGCAGCGGGCGCGGCGGCGGCGGTCAAGGCAGCGGCGGCGCTGTCACCAAGCCATCTGTCAAGTCGGGCCAGATCAACGCTGCGCGCGATTTCCCTCGCCCAGAGGGTGGTCGCCAAGTGCGGGCAGGAACCTCTGTCACGGTTGTCTTCACAGTCGGCGCGGATGGCCGGGCGTCGAAATGCAGCGTTGCAAAGCCCGGACCCGATGCGGAAACCAATGCGCTGGTTTGTCCCTTGGTGATCGAACGCATCCGTTTTAATCCAGCGCGCGATGCAGCGGGCAATCCTGTCGCAGCGCGCTATGGCTGGCGGCAGGATTTTTGCAGCGGATCATGCTGAGCTCAGATGCGGCCCAATCGGTGAGACTTTGTTCAGCTATGCCCGCTATAAGCACGCATTAAAGACCAGTATGACGGACACATTAGATGAAGCGTGATAGTGAGCTATGCGGAACAAAAAGGGCGCATTATGAATAGGGTTCATCCAGTAATTCTATGCGGAGGCAGCGGCACGCGCCTGTGGCCGCGCAGCCGTAAGGCTAAGCCCAAACCGTTCTTGCCTTTGGTGGGCACGCGAACTTTGTTCCAGCAAAGCCTTGATCGGGCCTCTGATCCGTCCCGTTTTGCAGCGCCAATTATCATTGCAGGGTCCGCGCATGTTGACCCGATTGAAGCGCAATTTTCCAAGCAAGACGGCTCGATGCTGGTTGTTGAGCCAGGCGCTCGCAACACAGCCCCTGCCATTGCATTGGCCGCCCATGCTTTGCCGCCAGAGGCGATTATGCTGGTTTGCCCTAGCGATCATCATATTGCCGATGTTGAGGCATTTTGCGGCGCGGTCGATAAGGCTGCGGCTCTCGCCAATGACGATTGGATGGTGTCCATCGGGATTGCGCCGACCGCGCCTGAAACAGGCTATGGCTATATCAAGCGAGGCGCAGCTTTGGGCCTTGGCAATAAGGTCGATCGCTTCGTCGAAAAGCCAGATCGGAAACGCGCTGAGGAATTTTTGGCCGATGGCGGGTTTGTCTGGAATGCAGGCATTTTCGCATTTCGTGCTGGCGCTTTTCTGGAAGAACTCGCACGGCATCGTCCCGAGATGGCAAGCGGGGTTGCGCAAAGCTATGCTGGGGCTGAGACGAAGGGTTGGCAATGCTTGCCCGCGGCGGAAGAGTTTCTCGCGATTGAGGGCGAATCTGTCGATTATGCAGTGATGGAAAACACCGCCCGCGCCGCCGTTGTCGCAGGCGATATGGGCTGGTCTGACATTGGCAATTGGGAAGCGCTTATGGAAGCGCGTCAGAACTTGGCGGATGACAAGCTGCCAGACGATAAGACTGTTGCAATCGGCACAGCGGATTTCATCGATTGCCGCAATGTGATGGCTGAAAGCGATGGCCCGCGGGTTTCAGTAATTGGGCTGGAAAATGTCGTGGTTGTCGTCGATGGTGATGAAGTGCTCGTCACGAGCTTGGATGGCGCTCAAAGCGTCGGCAAATTGCCCGGAGCGGCTAAACAATGAAGCTTCAAACACGCAGCGTTGAAAAGGTTTGGGGGTGCACTCAATTGCCGCCTCCGTTCGCGCGCGATCTGACATCACCAGTGGGCGAGATTTGGTTCGAGCCGCCGAGCGCTTTCGATGCTCTGCTGATCAAATACCTCTTCACCAGTGAAAAGTTATCGGTCCAAACCCACCCCGCCGACAATCAGGCGGGCGAGGGGGTCGCCGGCAAGGATGAGTGCTGGCTCGTGCTTGATGCTGAGCCTGATGCAAGCCTTGCGATTGGCTTTAAGGAGGTAATCGGCAGCGACGACATGCGCGCCGCCGCATTGGACGGATCAATCGAAGACTTGCTCGAATGGCATCCTGCAAAACCGGGCGATTTCTTCTATTTGCCCGCCAACACCGTGCACGCCATTGGGCCGGGTTTGACGCTGGTTGAAGTCCAGCAAAACACCGACATCACTTACCGCCTGTTTGATTATGGCCGCCCGCGCGAATTGCATTTGGACGAAGGCATGGCGGTCGCAAAGGGTGAGCCTTACCATGACGAACGTCGCTGTAAGGTGGAGCAGGATAAAGCGCTTTGCCTTGTCGATGGCCCTTACTTTCGCCTCGATCAATGCATTGGCGCGCCTGACGAAAAGGCCCGAGACGCTCATGTGGGCGACACGCTAATTCTGCCGATAAGCGGAGAAGTGCGGATTGGCGATGAGACAATTGCAGCTGGCGAATGCGGCTATGCGACGGGCCTAGAGGACGTCAATTTTGATGGGGCGCAAAGAACGCTTTTGGTCTCTGCGCGGTAAGTTTTACGCCG
Organism: uncultured Porphyrobacter sp.; assembly: GCA_964613105.1. Lineage (GTDB taxonomy): Bacteria > Pseudomonadota > Alphaproteobacteria > Sphingomonadales > Sphingomonadaceae > Erythrobacter. The sequence goes on from CAZTFZ010000001.1 coordinate 38,613, forward strand.
CTAGGCCGATGGCTAATCTTCTGGCTTGGCTGTAATCAGCTTTTGCCCCTCATCGCGCACGGTCTTGGCGATAATCGGCTCTATAAAGGCCAGAGCCAAGGGCAAATCCACCTCGAAGATCACTTGGCTTTCCTCGATGATAACCTGGCCCTCAATGCCTTGATTCATCGCCTTCACACTCAGCGTCATGCGATCATCACTTGGCCAAGCGGTCTGCACTTCAGCCACGCCACCGGGAATAAAATCAGCGATTTCGTGACTGCGTGATCTCAGCCGCTCGCGAACGACCTCTTTGGGCAAATCATGGCTGATCGGTACGCGCATGGCCTCTAGCCTTCCAATTTGGGAGGGGCTTCGATGCCCTCGCCAAATTTGTAATCGAGATAGCGATGCTTGATCGCCAAATCGTCGAGCGAGCCTTCTGCCAATTGGCGCGTGATGCTGTCGATTTCTTTTGAGATTGTGCCGAGGCTGGCGGTCAATTGTTCGTCGGGCGTCGATCCGCCGCGCTTCTCTTGGCGCAGATTGGCTGGAATGCGGGCATAGCTATCGACCATTTCGGGCAGCTCCTCGCCGACCAGCTTGCGCACTTCGCGGGCCTTGGGATGGTTTTGGTCGAGCCCATCCAATTGCGCGCCCAACCCATCAAGCTGAACACCGATTTGATCGACCATGCCGACCGCTGGCGCTGGCAAAGCGGGCCGCTGAGCCTCCAGCCACAATTCGGTGCGGGTGACCATTTGCTGCACATTGCCGCGATTGATGTCGGCGCGCTTGGGGATGGTGATCTTTGGAAAGGAGGAGAATATTCCGATAGCGAGGCAGCTCGCGACGACCACCGCCATTACGCCCCAAAAGCCGATGCCGTTGACAAATGCGCTAGCGATACCTGCGCCAAGCCAAATTGCCGCGATAGCGATGAAAATATTGCGGATTTTCTTGAAGAAATGCCCGCGCTTTGCCTTGGCTGAACCTTTGCCAATGGAGCCTTCCAACCGGTGCCGTCCGCCTGCGCGATTGTCGTCGCGAACGATCCGCGCTTCTTCGATCAGCCGGCTGCTTTCCGTGGTTAGGTCAGTGCTATCGCTCATTGTCGCTTAATTGTCCAAAGCCAAAAGGTCGGATGTCGCGACTTGTTCTTGCGCTTGGGCTTGGCCTTCTGCGCGAGCGATATAGCCCTTCGATTTCTCAACCTCATCGGTCAGGACATTGACTGTCTGCTTCATGCTGTCGAGCGCGCGGACCTTAAATTCGTCCACTTCATCCATCGTGTCATAGATGTTTTGGAAGGCCCGTTGCAGTGTTTCCAAGGGGATAGTGCTGGCCGCCGCTTGCTCGTGGATTTGGCCCGTCTGATCGCGCAGCATCGTGCTGGTGCTGTCGATAATGCCCGCCGTTGTATCATTGAGAGCGGTAATCTGCCCGAGCACAAGCCGCTGATTGGTCATCGCCTCTGCCACTGTCACAGCCGTGCGCAACGCGCCGACCGTGGTGGTGCTGGCGCGATCAACGCCTTTCACCAGCTCAACATTGTTTTTCTTAACAAGATCAAGCGCGAGATAGCCTTGCACGCTCACCGCCATTTGGGTGAGCAAATCTTGCGTGCGCTGACGCACGTAAAACAGCGCTGTCTCGCGCACCGCTTTGGCCTTGGCAGGATCGGTCGCGTCGAGTTCTGCGGCTTTTTCCTCAAGCTTGCCATCAAGCGTGTTGGAGATGTGGATCATCTGCTCAAGATTGCCCATCGCCTCCCACAATTTCTGCCGTTCGACATCAATCGCGGCATTGTCCATGAGCAGCTCATCCTTGCCGCTCGACAGATTGGTTAGCACGCCTTGGATATGGGTTTGCGCGCTTTGGTAGCTGCGAAAATAATTGGTGAGCTTATTGCCAAAGGGAATGATGCCAAGGATTTTGCGAGGGCCCGATAATTTGCCCTTTTTGCCAGGGTCCAAATCTTCGACCACGCGGCGCAATTCCGCCAAATTTGCGCCAACGCCTTCATCCTTGTCCATGGCGCGCACTGGCCGGTCTAAGAAGCGGTTGCTCATTTGCGCTGCGGCCAGAATTTCCTTGCGGCCCATATTGGTGAGCTGATCGACCTTTTTGCCAAACTCGGGCGAATTGGCGTCTTCGGCCAATAGGTCTGCGACAAAGCCATCAACCTTGGCGACGAGCTTGGTTTTCACCGCTTCGTCGACAGGCACGAGCCCGGCGGCCTTTTCAGGCGCCACGACAGGAACCGGATCGGGCGGCGTCAAATCGAAAGCAGTTTCGGTGGCGGTGGTGGTCGTATTGGCGCTCATGCAAACCTCGCAATGGTGTCTAGAGCCTGTATTAGGCATCTAAGACACATGTTTCAAGTTTGAGCCAGTCAATTTGTCGGCTCATGGCTCCCGCTATTTAGCCCCGCAAAGGGCACAAAACGCACCGCTATTGGCCTCTTAAGTGCCGCTAA
>CAZTFZ010000001.1:41170-46438 GCA_964613105.1 uncultured Porphyrobacter sp.
AGCTTTTTCGCTTTTGCGCGGCTCAATTTGCCCGAGCTTGTGCGCGGCAATGTTCGCGGCGGGACCAGCTCAACCACGCAATTCATTCCGGTAACAGAGCGCACTTTGTCGCTGATCTGTTCGCGCAGTTTCAGCCGTTCTTCTGGGTCGGAAACACGGCAATGAACCAACACCGCAGGCGCTTCCTCGCCATTGTCTTTCTCGATCGCAAAGGCGGCGATATCGCCGTGATTAAAGCCGGGCAATTGCTCAACCGCCCACTCAATATCTTGCGGCCAATGGTTCTTGCCATTGATGATAATCATGTCCTTGGCACGGCCAACGATGAACAAATAGCCATCGGCCATATAGCCCATATCGCCTGTATCAAGCCAGCCATCGACGAGGCATTCGCGCGTTGCGCCCTCATTGCGGAAATAGGAATGCATGACGCTGGGGCCGCGGCACCAGACCTTGCCGATTTGATGATCGCCAGTCAGTGCCTCTTCAGCGCCTTCTTGCAATCCGCCTTCGTCGGGACGACGGATTTCGACGTCCATATCTGGCAAAGCCTTGCCGCAGTTTACGATAGCGCGATAACGCGCAGGCCGCGACAAATCACGCGGCGTGCCAGACAATCGCTCTTCCTCGACCAATTCAACCCGGATACCTTCGCCCGGCGGCATAACGGTCACGGCCAAAACTGCCTCGGCCAAGCCATAGCTTGGGGTAAAGGCGCTTGCCTTAAAACCGGCATCGGCAAAGGCGTTGACGAAATTTTGCATAACGTCGGGCCGGATCATGTCCGCGCCATTGCCCGCCACGCGCCAGCGCGACAGGTCGAAACGTTCTGCCACATTGCTTTGGCTGGAAATGCGCCGCGCACAAATATCATAGCCGAATGTTGGCGAATAAGAGCACGTATTGCCCGGATTGCGGCTAATCATGTCGAGCCAAGCAAGCGGGCGGCGCGCAAAAGCGTCAGGCTTCAAATAATCGACCGAGAATTGATTGGCGATCAATGACAAGAAACAGCCGACAAGCCCCATATCGTGATAGAGCGGCAACCAGCTTACGCAGCGGTCATTTTCGCCCAATTTCATCGACACAGCATGACCATACAGATTGTGCAGCAACGCTTTGTGCGTCACCGCCACGCCTGTTGGAAAGCGCGTGGAGCCGGACGAATATTGCAAATAGCAAATGTCATCGGGATCAGCTTTGGGCAATTCGCAATCGGGCGCATCGCGTTTGGCAAAATCCTGCCAGCTTTCGCCCTTGCAGCCTTGTTTCTCTGCCGCTGCTTTGGCCATTTCAGCGATTTCTTCTGGGTAGAGAAGCACGGCTGGGTCAGAGCTGCTCAATTGCACAGCCAGCTGGTCGATATAGCTTTCCTTGCCGCCAAAGCTGGTTGGCAATGGCAATGGCACTGGCCATGCGCCAACATAGACGCAGGCGCAGAACAAAGCTGCAAATTCGGGGCCAGTCTCTGCGATCAACGCAACACGGTCCTCTTTGCCAATCCCGCTGGCAATTAGGCGACGGGCCATGACCAAGGCGTCTTCGCGCATTTCAGAGTAGGGATAGACCCGCTCTAATTGTCCACGCATATCGTGGAAGTTGAGGCCTTTTTTGCTCTTTGCAGCATAATCAATGGCGTCACTAAAGGTCGCAAACTGCGCACGGATGCGCGGCAAGTCGCAATCATTTGGCGTTGGCGTCAATACGGCGTCGGTCATAAATTTCGCGAAACCTGTTATTTTTCAGCGCCTTACGGCTTCTCAAATTGCGATAGTACCTATCCTATAGAAGGATCGGCACCAGTAATCTTTCCCATTTGAGGCAGAGTGTGGCACGAATATGGCCAATGGGAAAATCTCATCGCAGACAAAAGGCCGAACGAAAGCCTCGAAAACCGCTTACCAAAGCGCAAGTGAACGATTTGGCGCTGGCCTATGTTGCGCGGTTTGCGACCAGCGCTGGCAAGCTTGAAAGCTATCTGAAGCGCAAATTGCGCGAGCGCGGGTTTGTCGACGATGCGACCGCAGACAGCGCTGATCCTCACGATGATGAGGCTTATCAGGAGCCCTTTGATGCCGACGCTATAATTGGCCCCGTCATCACCCGCTTTGTTGAGCATGGCTATGTCGATGATGCGGGTTACGCTCAATCGCGCGCTAGTGGCCTGATGCATCGCGGCTATGGCGCGCGTCGGGTCAATCAAGCTCTTGTGCAAGCGGGAATTGACGAACAAATCCGCGCTGATGTTGCGCCGGGCGAGAGTGAGCGGCGGCGCGCGATTGTCCGAATGGCGAAAAAGCGCCGATTTGGGCCATTTGCGAAAGATACCGAAGCTGATTTCAGCGCTTCAACACAGGATGACGTATCGTTGGACTACGAAGAGCGCCGCAAGCTTAACGATAGAGCTCGCAAACTTCGAGAAAAGCACCTTGCAGCGTTGGTTCGCGCAGGCCATGGGTTTTCCGAAGCCAGCGTTGTTTTGGATGCGCCGAATGAGGCGAGCCTTGAAGAATGGATCGACGAGGCACGCGAAGAAGAAGAGGATGGGCTTTGAAAATGACCAAATTTGTGACCCTGATTGGCTTGGCCGCAGCCAGCGCTTTGTCGCTCAGCGCTTGTTCGCCGCAGCCCAATGCCCAAGCGACGCCCGCTGCCACTGATACAGCCGCTCAAAATGTGGAAGAGACCAGCGCTCATCCTATTTCGGGCCTCGCGGTCATTCCTTTGACCATTACAACCAGCAAGGGCACTGAAACTTTTGCAGTGGAGCTGGCCGATACGCCAACAGCGCAAGCGCGCGGGCTCATGTTCCGCACCGAAATGGGCGATTTTGAAGGGATGATCTTTCCCTCCAACCCGCCCCAAGAACGCGGGTTTTGGATGAAGAATACGCCGCTGCCGCTCGACATTATTTACGTCGGTACAGACAATCGCATCCTTAATATTCACGCGATGACCACTCCCTATTCGCTTGATTCGCTGCTTTCCAATGGCGTTGCACTTGGCGTGTTGGAACTGCGCGGAGGGCGATCTGAGGAATTGGGGATTGAGCCGGGCGATCTGGTTGAGTGGTAAAACGGGCCATATTGCGCAAGAATGTGGTCTTTTGCAGGATAGAATACCCACCCCGATGAAATCACATATTGGCCGCGCCCTGCAAATCGGCTAACCGGCACAGCCATGAGCTTTCTAGGCAAGATATTCACTTGGTGGGATGGTGCGACCATCGGCACGTCGCTGCACACAATGCGCAAGGGCGAAAAGGTTGGCACTGATGCGCAGGGCAATTGCTATTACCGCGCTCCCAACAAAACCAATAGCGGCCCAAAAGAGCGGCGCTGGGTCATTTATGATGGCCCTAATGACGCGAGCCGCGTGCCCGCTGAATGGCACGGTTGGCTGCATGGTGCAGGCGATGATGTGCCCGAAAGCCATTTGCCACCTGCTAAGATTTGGGAAGCGGATTATGTGCCCAATGCGACTGGCACACCCGATGCTTATCGTCCCGCAGGCGCTCTAGAAAAGGGCGGGAAAAGAGCCAGCGCCACAGGCGATTACGAAGCCTGGTCGCCGGACGCCTAACTTATGTTTCTGCGCAAATTCGCTATGGTGCGCGTGAAGGGCGCCCATCCTGCAATGGCTGCAGCGTTTGCAGGCGCTCTGCTGCTTGGCGCTTGCAGCGACAATGATGTGCCCGTTGCCGATCCGCAGGCGGTCGCGACTGATATTCCCGAAGACATGGCAGAACCCGATCAGCCTGCAAGCGTGCCAGCAGATGAGGCGGGCCTTGGCACGCCTTTGGAGGAGCGGGTGGCAACGATCGGGCTTCTGAATAAGCGCAACAATGTTTCGCAAGATTTGGAACTGAAGCCGGGCGAACAGCGCCGTGTGGGCAATGTTATTATCCGCCTGCAATCTTGCGAGCGCACAGCGCCTTGGGAATTGCCGCAGGAAACGGGCGCATTTGTGCAAGTTTTGGTCGCTGGCAGGGGCAATGAGGCCGATGAATTCAGCAGCGTTTTTTCAGGCTGGCTGTTCAAATCTTCGCCCAGCCTTAATGTGGTTGAGCATCCGGTCTATGACGTTTGGGTCAAGGATTGCGCGATGAGCTTTCCCGGCGAAGAGGCTTGAGCAAAGCCTTGCCAGCATTCCTCTAGACTGAGTTTCGGCTCGCCGCGCGCGGCCTTAAGCTTTTCAAGATATTCCGATTGCGGAATTGCGCTCGCACCCATGCTTTGCAGGTGATCCGTCATGAATTGGCAATCGAGCACGGCAAAGCCTGCTGCACGCATAGTCGCGACCAAGGCAGCTAGAGCGACCTTGCTGGCATTGTCAGCGCGGCTAAACATGCTCTCTCCGCAAAAGACGCGGTCAAACCCGACGCCGTAAAGCCCGCCGACCAATTGCTTTTCGCCGCTTTCTTCATTGGTCAGCCAACATTCGAAGGAATGGGCATGGCCCGCCTGGTGCAAACCGACATAGCTTTGCTCGATCCTGTGGCTGATCCAACTCTCGCCCTGAGCTGTTGTCTGTGTGTTGGCATCCAAAGTTCTTGGCTGCGCGCAAGCATCGATGACCTCGGCAAAAGCTTCGTTGCAGCTCACCTGAAAGTGATCGCGTTTGATCAGTTTTATCAGGCTTTTGGATGCATGAAATTGATCGAGCGGGAAGATGGCTCGGTCGCGCGGCTCGACCCAGAACACGTCCTTATCATCGCGCGCATCGGACATTGGGAAAATGCCATTGCGATAGGCCAGCAAAAGCAGCTCTGCAGGAATCAGATCGGGTGTGGCGGTAGGGGCGTGCATTGCGCGCTTATTTAGCATCTTTGGACTGCTCTTGCATGAATGAGCTGAGGTTTCTTGTGGGTGTGAGCGCAGGCTTTTGAGAAGCCGAGCAAAAGCTTGAGCTTCAACAGATGCTTGCCAAGCGCGCCGCTTGCGCTTATCGCGCGCACTCTTGTCTGCAGGGGCGTAGCTCAGTTGGTAGAGCGTCGGTCTCCAAAACCGAAGGTCCAGAGTTCGAGTCTCTGTGCCCCTGCCATTTAACCAGCGATGACAAGAGGGACTGCTTAGACTGTTTTGAAAGGCAGTCAGGATCGGGCGGCATCGGGCGAATTGGCAGCCATTTGACCAGCCGAGCCTCAAACATTGGCGAAAGTGAGCAGCGACACATCTGCCCGCTCAAAGCGCCCAAATCAAAGCGCCCAAAATCAAAGCGGGCGACACGTCCCTTAAGAACATGCCGCCCGTCACTCTCCTCTCCCGA
>CAZTFZ010000002.1:0-14869 GCA_964613105.1 uncultured Porphyrobacter sp.
GGCAATATTGATGCAGCCGTCATCATGGGTGGCAACCTGTTCGCAGCGACACCTGACAGCAGACAAGCGAAAAGCGCCCTTGAGAAGATCGGCTTCAAAGCCTTCCTCACCACCACTTTGAACAAAGGGCATTTGGCGATTGCTGATGATGCAGAGGCGCTCATCTTGCCGGTCACTGCGCGCGATGAGGAGTGGGAGCCAACGACGCAGGAATCTATGTTCAATTTTGTGAGACTGTCTGATGGCGGCATTACCCGTCATACCAATGTCAGGCCAGAGGTTGCGATTTTATCCGAATTGGGACGCCGTCTTTTGCCCGATTGCCCGGTTGATTTTGCGGCATTTGCTGGCCATTCTACCATTCGAGAGACCATCGCAAAAATCATCCCAGGCATGGAGGAATTGCAGTCGATTGATGTCGCAAAGCAAGAGTTTACCATCCGCAATCGGATTATGCATGAGCCTCGGTTCAGCACTCCCAGCGGCAAGGCGAGCTTTGTTGTGAGGTCTATGGCTTCGCCTTCAACAGCCGAGAAGGATTTGCCTTTCACCTTGGCCACGATCCGCAGCGAGGGGCAGTTCAATTCCATAATCTACGAAGAAAAAGACAGCTATAGGCAAACCAAAACTCGGTGGTGCGTCATGATGAACCCGGCCGATATTGAGCGCTTGGCATTGGGCGAAAATCAAACGGTCACGATGCGGTCACCCACCGGCCGAATGGAGCGGCTGGAGGTTTATCCGTTTGACGTGCCTGAGGGTAATGTTTTGGCCTATTATCCAGAGGCCAATATACTCACATCGGGCCGCTCAGACCCGCGCAGCAAAACGCCTGCTTTCAAGTCTGTGGGCGTCAGCATCGCCAAGGACGCTTGAGCCGCCGCGATGCCCTGCGCCAAGGCGATTTGTCGCTTTGCAATCTATGAAATGGATTTACCTTGCGCTGAAATCCGCAGGCGGTAAGCTCGACACATTAGACCATGCGCGTAAGAGGCCGGACAAACCGGCCCGAGCTTGCAATGAGTTTTCGGTGAAGAGGGTAATTTGATGGCTAGCACAGCGTTAGACGGGGCAGAGCAGAGCGCTCCTCAATCAGAGGGGTTCGGCACCGCCGGTTATCGCAACTATGTGCTTGGCGCGCTGTTAACGGTCTATATCTTCAACTTTATCGACCGCACCATCGTCAATATTTTGACCGAGCCGATCAAGCTCAGTTTTGGATTGGAAGACTGGCAAATGGGCCTGCTTGGCGGGCCAGCTTTCGCAGTGCTTTACACCTTTCTTGGCATACCGATTGCTCGCGGTGCAGAGCGTTACAATAGGGTCGCGATCATCGCGCTTGCGGTCGCGATTTGGAGCCTGTTTACAGCCCTTTGCGGCTTTGCAATGTCGTTCCTAACGCTGTTTCTGTTCCGCGTCGGGGTCAGCATCGGAGAGGCAGGCTGCACACCGCCTGCACAATCGCTGATTGCCGACTACTTCAAGCCTTCACGCCGTGCCACAGCGGTTTCAGTCTATGCGCTAGGGGTGCCTTTGGGCAGCATGCTCGCGTCATTGTTCGGCGGGCAGCTTGCCGGTTTGGACGGCGCGGAATTTGGCGCATTTGTAAACTCTATCGGCTTGGGATTTTTGTTCGGAAACCTTGATTGGTCGCAGGTCGAAGGGTGGCGCGTTGCCTTTGTTGTTGTCGGTTTGCCGGGTCTGCTTTTGGCCTTGGTGGTTTGGCTCAGCGTCAAAGAACCACCGCGCGGCTATACTGATCCTGCGGCTCTGCAAGGCCTTGAAAAAGCGAGCTTTCGCGAAGCCATCGGCGTTCTCCTCAAAAAGCCCGCCTATGTCCATGTCGTGATCGGCGCTATGCTGGCCTCTTTTGTTGGCTATGGCGTTGGGCAATTTACGACCAGCTTCCTGATCCGGACCCATGGTCTGACCATCCAAGATGCCTCAATTTTGTTCGGGATTGTCTTGGGATTAATGGCAGCGATTGGCGTGTTCAGCTCTGGCTGGCTCGCGGATAAGGTGGCAGGCAAGCACCCCAAGGCGCTTGTCTGGTTGCCAGCAGCAGGCATGTTTGCATCAGTGCCGCTCTACGCTTTTGGCTATCTCGTCGACAATCTATGGCTGGCCATGCCAGCGCTGATGATCGCGGCGATGATCCATTATTTCTATCTTGGGCCCATGTATGCGGTGTCGGGCGGCGTTGTTGACAGCCGGATGCGCGCCACAGCGGTTGCGGTGACATTGTTTGTGGTCAATCTGCTCGGCTATGGCCTTGGCCCGCCATTGATTGGCATCCTCTCAACCTTCTTGAAGACTATCTTTTTGGATGGATATGGGCTTGGGCTAACGCTTGAGGCTTGCAAGCCTCTGATCGCAATGGGGGCAGAGGCGAGGGGGCTGCTCGATCCAGCGCAGACCGATAATTTGACCGCCTGTTCTGAGGCTGAAGCAAGCGGATTGCAGTGGTCAATTGTGATCTTCGTGTGCGTTTATGGCTGGGCAGCGGTGCATTACCTTTTGGCTGGACGCACTCTGCAGCGCGATATGGTCGCCAGTTAACTCGAGCCTCTAACGCTCGGTATAAATGGGCGCTCGCTTTTCGATGAAGGCCTAGGCGTAGGTGTCCTTGGTGCGGATTGGAGCGCTGATCCTTTAAAGCGTCAGGCCGCCATCAGCGATAATCGTGTGCCCTTGAACATAGGCCGCCATCGGTGATGCTAGGAACAGGGCGACACCGGCCATATCCTCTGGCGTGCCATAGCGGCGCAGCGGGATAGATCGCAGCGCTGCTTCTGAGCGTTTTTCATTCTCAGTTGTGACAGTGGTAAGTTTGGTCGGGACGAGGCCCGGCGCAAGGCCATTCACCCGAATGCCATCGCGCGCCCACGCCGCACCCAGCGTCTTGGTTAGGCTGACAGCAGCCGCTTTTGATGCAGCATAGGCAGGGTTGCCGATATTGGCCTTAAATCCTGCGACAGAGCTAACGATAATGATCGAGCCCTTGGCATCAGACAAAAGCGGTTTGAACTTACTGGCTGCGTGCATGACGGAATCGATATTGATCCCCATCACAGTGTCCCAGCCATCTTTCTCAAACTCTGCCCGGTCATAGCGCACGGTGCCTTGGCACAATACCAACACGTCGAGCGCATCAAATGGCGGCTGATAGCTTTGGAGGCTGTCATAGTCGGACGCATCCATCTGAGCGTAATGCAGACCTGACAAATCAGACCCTTGTGCGCTCGCATAATCCTGCGCCGAGGCCCGCGTGCCCCAAACATGAACTTCGGCGCCTGCGGTTTTGAAGGACTGAGCAATACCATTGCCAATCCCGCTAGAGCCGCCAATTACGAGCACTTTTTTGCCGTCAAAATTCATTGTCTCAGATACCTTTGCTTACATTCACTCTGCCGCATTTTTGAAAGGCAAAAGCTTGCTGATCAGATTATCGCTGCTCTTGCCCCCTTTCGCCGTTTCAGCTTTGCATTCAAGGCAGGAGTAGGCAATGATTTTACGAGACCGAGCACGTCGCTTTTACCAATGTGAGAACACATCATGAAAACCCGCGCAGCCGTAGCATTTGAAGCAGGCAAACCCCTCGAAATTGTCGAGCTTGATCTTGAGGGGCCTCAGGCAGGCGAAGTCTTGGTCGAGATTAAAGCGACAGGGGTCTGTCATACTGACGAGTTTACACGCTCTGGGGCGGATCCTGAGGGCGCTTTTCCAGCAGTTTTGGGCCATGAGGGTGCAGGGATTGTCCGCGAAATTGGGCCCGGTGTGACCGATTTGGAGGTCGGAGATCACGTTATCCCGCTCTACACTGCAGAATGCCGGACATGCGAATATTGCCTCAACCCCAAAACCAATTTGTGCCAGCGCGTTCGCGAGACCCAAGGACGGGGCGTTATGCCCAATGGAACCTCGCGTTTCTCCTATAAGGGTGAGCAAATTCTGCACTATATGGGCTGCTCGACATTTTCTAACTTCACGGTCTTGCCTGAGGTTTCACTTGCCAAAATTCGCAAAGACGCGCCGTTTGACAAGGTTTGCTACATTGGCTGCGGGGTGACTACCGGCATTGGCGCGGTGATATTCACCGCTAGGGTAGAGCCCAATTCTACAGCGGTTGTTTTCGGGCTTGGCGGAATTGGTCTTAATGTCATTCAGGGCTTGAAGCTGGTTGGCGCAAAGCAGATTGTTGGCGTCGATATGAACAGTGATAAGGCCGCTATTGCGCGTCAATTTGGCATGACCGACTTCGTCAATCCGAACGAACTTAAAGGCGATCTTGTCGGGCATCTGGTCGAACTAACCGGCGGCGGTGCGGATTATTCCTTCGAGTGCATTGGCAATGTCGAGGTCATGCGCGCCGCTTTGGAATGCTGTCATAAGGGCTGGGGCGAGAGCGTGATTATCGGCGTTGCTCCTGCGGGCGCTGAAATCCAAACGCGGCCCTTCCAGCTTGTGACGGGCCGCGTGTGGCGCGGTTCTGCCTTTGGCGGCGCTCGCGGGCGCACTGATGTGCCCGGCATTGTCGATATGTATATGGAAGGCCGGATCGATATCGACAGCCTCATCACCCACAAAATGCCGCTTGAAGAGATAAACACCGCGTTCGACCTGATGCATTCTGGAAAGAGCATTCGCAGCGTGGTCGAGTTTTAGCGGTAGAGAGCTTTCGCTCCTTTAAGCGATAGGATTTGGGCCGCCTACTGGTCTCTAAGGCCGTTTCGAGATGGTCGTTTTGAGCAAATCTGGATTGTAAAGCGTTTGTCTTTCTATTTGAGCAAAGTCGGGCCTTTGTTCGAAATGCATAAGCCATGTGTTCAGCCGTTCTGACGCTTTGGCAGAGGTTGGCCTTGTGGGTTTATTGTCGCCAATTTTGGCTAAATCCTGTTGCGCAAGAGCAAGAGCGAGGGATGCGTTCTCCAGCCAATCCCTGTGCTCATCATGATCCTCGGCAATGATCCGCTCATAAATGAGAAACAGGCGGTGCCGCGCACCAGCCAGCAACAACCGTCCGACCTTTCTATCGGTCGGGATGGTTTGGACTGCCATATCGACCATTTCGGCCACTTCATCCAGATCGCGCGCGACGCTCTTGTCGATCAGTGGAGCTTGAGCGCCAAGCTCTCCTGCTTGGCCAAAAATTTGCAACGCACGGACGTAGGTGGCGAGCGCTTGAATCGCAAAATCGTTCGGCAGATCGCCTGAAAATTCCGCCGTCACAATTGTCTCGATAAAGCGTTCCAAATGCTCGCTTTCAAGGTCGTGATCGACAGTGCTTTGTTGGGTCAAGTCAGGGATCGGCTTGGGATCAAATTCGCCATTGCCTAGGCTCTTGCTAAAAAAGCTATGGGTAATATCGGCTGTTCCGGGTGCGCCCGAAACGCTGGGGAATTGGAAATGCGGATTGCCCGCGCCGTTGACATGACAAGAATTGCACGAAAGCGCTGCTTTTGCGGCTTGCCCGCCGAATAGGAACGGGGTTCTAAACAAGCCTTTGCCGACTTTGTAGCGCGAACGCCAATCGCCATGGCCAAGCAATTGTGCAGGGTCACTGTCGTGCGCTTCTATGCTGGCAAAAACGCTCGCATCATTGATGTCGGGTTCCTGGCTTAAGGCTTCAAGCTGGCCTTTTGGCGCAAGCCATGACGCCTGTTTCAACGGCGTGCTTCCTTGTCCTTGGGCAAGCGCTGCCCCGCCCACGAGGGCGATCGCTAGAACTAGCGCTCTTAACTTTGACCGTTCTTGATCCAATTGCGCAATTCCTCCGCCTCATAACAGCCAAAGCTGCAAAGCCGATCAAGCGCTGCCAAATGAGCCCGTGCACCGGCCATATCGCCGCGTTCGACTTTCAGTTCGCCATAATATTCCAAAGCGCCCAAATGATCAGGTGCGATGGATAGCGCTTGTTTGTAATAGCCTTCTGCGACCTGATAGCGCTGCAGTTTGCGATTGGCGAAACCTTGATAGGTGAGGATGTCGGGGTGAGGGCCAAAGGCGATGCTGGCTTGCCTTAGGCTGACCAGTGCGTCTTCATATTGGCCTTGATTGATAAGACCAACGGCCTGCGCATAGGTCGCATCCCCTTGCGAGGCCTGCGCCAAAGAAGAGATATTGGGTCCGAAATGGCTGAGAACTTCGCCACTGCCAAGCGCATTTTCAATTGCACTGACGGCTTGGCTAAGTGCGGCTTTATCGCTGCATTGGTCTGCACATGAGGATTGCCGCTCTTTGAGACTTGCGAGGATAGACATTGCATCCTCGCCTTGGTCAAGGCCAAGATAGACAAGCGCCAAATCGCGCTGTGCTTGGATCATGTCAGGCGCATATTTAACCGCCCTTTCCAGCGGCTTGCGCGCTTTTTTGGTGTCGCCATTGCGCATGTAGGAAACGCCCAAAAGATAATGGCTGGCAGGGTCACGCTTAGCCTCGCGCGTTACCCGCTTAAAGTGTTTGATTGCTGTCGAAAATTCCTCTGCATTGAGCGCCTCGACACCCAAACGATATTCCTCGGCAGGGTCATATCGCGGCGCGCTTTGGCTTGGGGCAGACCCGCCTCCGCCTCCGCCACCAGCGGCAAAGGCTGTTGGTGTTCCGGCGAGCATCATTGCGCTCAGCCCAGCGGATAGAAGTAAGGTCCGTGCACTCATAAATTGACTGATTTTGGCGGGAATTGTCACAGGCTCGTCTCCACGCAATTTGTTCTGCACCAAATGGGCTTTGCAGGCTTGAGGCCAGAGGTGCATGCATCTCGTGCCTTCCGGGGTATAGTACAACCAATGCAGGTTTTGGCAATATTGGTATTACGCGCGCAAATGCGGGTTGGTTACAGATGAGCACAGAGCAATACATCTGGGACTGTCTTCTGGTCGGCAAATGCAAAAGGGGCCCGCGCGCTGCGAGCCCCTTAAGCGTTTGGGTAAAACCCAATCTGTTGAGTGGGTCAGTCGGTTAGAATTTGCCCAAAAGGTTCACGAAGAAACCATCTGAGGAAAAGCTCTGATCGGACAGATCGGTCGAGAAGTCGGAGAAGCTATAGCCCACGCCGATCTTCGCATTGTTGCCGACATGGCGATAGATTGCTGCGACCCCGCCAAAGACGTCATCCTCGCCAAGGCTGTTTGATAGGAAGTGGCCTTCGACCAGCACATCCCAGCTCTTGATGAGGCGCCAATCAGCGCGAAGCACGAGCAATTGGGTGTCGCTCGACACAAAGGTATCGCTTTCGCGGCCCAAGGAAACCTCGCCTTCGCGATAGGCATATTTGGCGCCTATCGTCAGCGTTTTCGTAAGGTCGAAATTGCCATCGATGGAGAGGATCTGACTGCGCTGTTTGGGCGAAGCTGTTTCGCCGCCCGAGGTCACCTGACCAATCGGTCCCAAATCTTGCAGATAGGTATAGCGTGCAAGCAGGTTGAACCGGTCGTTGAGGATCGGACGATAAGCAAAGCCTACCGTACCCTCGACAAAGTCAGCCAGTCGAACATCCTCTGTTTCAGAATCCGCAATCGCGAAATTCAAGCGTCCCAATGCACGCCAATTCGGATCGAGTTGAACGGAACCAGTATTGCGCACCAGCCAGACATTTTGCTCGCGGTTTTGGCCGTCTTCAAAACGTGCCTCAACATTGGTGCCGAACTGAACAGTCTCGTCAGTATAGCCAAGGCCTACGGTTGCCGCAGTGCGCTCAAACCGGCCTGTGGCCGCGTCATCAATGCTGCCCGTTTCAAACGAGCCGGAGAAGGACCATTTTTCGGATGGATCCCAATTGAGGCCAAAGCTTTGCACAACGCTGGGCGCTGGGCCGCCATGGCCGATCTTATTCTCGCCATTGATGCTAAGAGCGCTGTTGAAACGGTGGCGTGTGCCAAGCGTCAACGTGCCGCGATTGGTTTGCGTTAGACTGCCGACAGGCTCAAGCGCCAAATCGGTGCGGTCTGTAAACAAGCCATAGCCAAGATAGGCCTCTGAGCCATTGCCATAGCCATGAGCCAGCTCGACATTGCCGCCAATTCCGCCATCGCCGCCAGAGATTTCTGTCGTCAATGAAGACCGGTCGCTGATTTCAATCGTTCCACCAAGGCCAGCGCGATTGTTGCGCCGCCTTCCTGGATCGCGGTCGAGCGTTACTTGGCCAAAGCCGTAAAACGAATAATTGTCATCGCTTGGGTTGAAGCCCAATTGCCATGCAACATCGGTGCGTTTGCCGCTTTGTTCGCTATTGTTAACAAGACCGACTGCCTGATCGTCATGGCGCAGGCCAAGGGTGAGGGCAGCTTCGCTGGTTAGGGCTTGCGTGACATCAGCAGTGGCAACGGTGCGCTCGCCAATTCCATCGGTTTCAAGCCGCTCGAACGAGCCGTCAAAACTTGTGGAGCTGCCGATTGCGGTGTTGGCCGCGACACCCCAGCGGGTTGTGTCCGCTTGGGTCAGCTGCGAATTGGCACTAAAGCCGCTTTCGAAACGCTCGTAGAAAGCAGTGGCTTTGCCAAGGTCGGCGCTGCGTCCTTGAAGTTCTGCAAAATCAACCGCCACTTCGCCGCGATAGGCATTGGCCTTTACGCCGGTCAAACCAGGAGCGGTAAGATCGGTGAAAGTGAGGCCGCCATCCACCGAATTGGTCTGGCCAAAGCCGGGCCCTTCCGATTGCGCAAACTCAGCCTTTGCGTAAGTGCCAGCATGAAGCCGCACAATCGCATCTGCGCCAAGCAAGGTCTGGTTGGCATCGGCTGTCGTCTCACGCTGAGCGGTTACGCCCAGACGCAAAGTGTCACCAATCCAATGGGCCAAGCGGCCACCAACGGTATAACCATCCAAATCGCCGACCGTTGGGCTGTATTCGTATCGCGCAACGAGTATCGGAATATCGCCAGAGCCAGAGCCAAGCCGCACAAGGCTGCCATCAGGCGCGGTCGAGGACAGCGGGCTAAGCAGGCTGATCCGACCTTGGAAATAGTCGATGTCGTAATCTTCTTGCGGGCGCAGATCGCGGCGTGACAAAAGAAGTCCAGTGTCGCGGTCGCGAATTTCAATGCTCAACCGTTCTGAACCGATCGAGATATCGCGCCGGTTCAAGAAGTAGAGCGAGCCGCCCGTGCCGCGAAATTCATCGCGACCAGCAATTGTGCCAGGGTCAGAGGCAAAGCCTGTCGCCTGAAACTTGCTCTCGCCAAAGCTGGTGGTGCCATTGCTTTGGTGATCCGCAATCGCGCCAAATACGCCTCGGTTCAGCTGAGCCAATTCAGCCTGCTGAATATCGGCAACAAAATTACCGACCAGAACGCTCGACTTATCCTTGGCAACGCGCAGATAAAAGCGTCCTTGCGTTGGGGCATCTTCGACCAGCGTGGAATCGTCACCATAAGTGGTGTAAAATTCATCGCTATCGAGCCGGCGCAAGAGTTGGCGCGGATCTTTGCGATCAAGATTGCTGAAGATGTCTTCGAGCAATGTCTCGCCTGTATCGAGCGCGCCTGTGATGGAATAGCCATTGGCAAGCTTGCCCTTTGCATAAAAGGCTGCGCGCGAGGCAAGATTATCGCCATCAGTGAGCGCATCGCCGCTGACCTCGACGGCAGTGCCGCCGCCATTGGTCGAGACGAAAGTAAGATCGCCTTGGCCAACGATGAACCAATCATCCTTATTGGCTTCGACATCGCGCGTTGCGGTGTAATTGACCGCGCTGCCAGTGCCGATTTCAACATCAACAGAGCGGACCGAATTGGCGATAATCTGCTGGCTGACAAAGCGGCCATCAGGTTCCACAGCGGCCAATTGACCTGCCACATTCACCAATTTATCTGCCGTGTCTGCTGTACCGGTAACGGTCAGAGTTGCGGCTTTTGACAGGTTGATATTGCGCGCTGCGGCCATATCAAGCGTGCCAAAGAGCGGACGCACAGGGGCGACAGCATCTTCAAACGCTTCTTTCAAAACGGTCAGTTCTTGCGGGCTTGTTTCGTCAAAATTGCCCTTTGCATCATAGACGCGGTAGACAAAATAGAGCTGCTCTCCGGCCAGATTGACAGGCGTCCATTTGGCTGCCCCTTTGCTATCGGCGGCAACCACTTGCATAGGCTGAGCGTCAACAGCGGCCCCAGCGCGGAAAATGCGTATTTCGGCCCGGTCGATGAACGAGGGATAGTTTGTATAGCTTACAAACAAGGCCTCTTGTCCTTCGACCACTGTCCGATCGCTATCGGCAAGGCCAATTGCGAGCACAGGATCCACGTGGGTCGTATCGGTGCGCACTTGCACCGAATAGGGGTTTTCGATTGCCCGCATCTCTTCAGGATCAACGGTAATCCGCATCCCCTGATTGTCAGCGACAACCTCTGGCATGACTTGGCTTTGCGAGGCGAGGGCTGGTGTTGCCCCTGCCCCCGCGAAAACCAAAGCGAGACCTGTAAAGGCGGTTGCCGATACGCCTGCCAGCAGCTTTACGCGCTTTTTGCGTGTTTGTTTCATGTTCGATGTTCCAACATCTGTGCGGATTTTAGACTGAGTGTTCATGGTCTTACTCCCCGCCCTGTGCGGCGGTGGGCCGCGTTATGTTTGTTTCAATGGTTGGGTCTGGACCCTCCCAATCGTCATCATCATCGAACAATTGCCTTAGGCTGCTGCGAAGATCGGCAAGTCGGTTGCGAACCTCAGCCTCGCTCTCGCTTTGACCAATCGCATAGGTCACTTGCAGCACGAGACGTTGCGCCTCGAGTTTGGTGAGCTGCGTCAACTGAGCGGCATAGCCTTGTTTCAGTTGGGCAGTGCCAGTGGCAAATGCGGTTTGGTCAAGCTCGATGCTGACGACCCGAGCGCGTTGAACACCAAAGTTCAGCTCGCTGATCTTACCGCGGGTAAGGCGGATAGACTGCGGGTTATCCGAGGTCGGCCAATAGCCTTCCGGAATAGTCCGCGGATCGAGTTTCAGCACGAAGTTCGAACCGATCTGAGCATTGGGCACAGCAGCACAGGTGATGTGATAGCGGCCATATTCGTCAGTCGTGATGAGCTGACCGTTGACCGTTGCCACGCGGGCACCTGGGATGCCGGGCTCGCCCGGATCTTGATAGCCATCGCCATCAAGGTCATCGAAGACCTTGCCGATGATCTCAGCACAATCGAAGATCGCGCTTGGGACAATCGAGATGACAGCCTGAGCTCGGTTAGAGATATCCATATCGTTAAGGCCATTGCGGACGACCGCAGTGTTGATCCGGTCACCGTCGCTCACACCAGCGCCGATGACGGCGATGATTTGATAAACAGAGGCCGAATTGCCCGGCAGAGTTTGGTCTTCCCAGCGCAGTTCGCGATTTGCCACAACTGGCTCGCTTGCTACATTGTTTACGACCGCAGATCCTGGGACATATTTAAAGCCCGGGGGTAGGATATCGACCACATCAACAGAGGTGCGTGTTGCGCCTTCTGTATTGCGTACGGTGATGGTGTAAGGAACCAGATCGCCGCGGCTTGCTGTGCGCAGATTGCTGGTCTTAGTGATCAACAATTCAGAACGCGTCAGGAATGGATCGAGCGGAATGTGGTTGTTGACGACATTTGCATCCCCTGCACCGATCAGGAAGCCGAGGTAATAAGTCGTCGGCTCGCCCACTTGCGGTGCGTTTACATTGGGCACAATCGCGGCTGGATCAGTAAGACCAGCAACATTGAGCACGCCGTCCTCGGCCGCGATAACGGTCGATTCTGGATCGGCAAAACCACTAGGCGCAGTGACCTGAAGATTATACTCGGTCCGGCCCACTGGACACTGCGCAGCAGCACCAGCAACAATGTCGAAGCGATAGAAGCCATCGGCGCCCGTGATCTGGCCAGATTGGCTTGGATCAAGGAAACATATTGCCGGCAGCGGTGTACCATTGGCATCGGTTAGGTTGACAATCGCACCAGGCACTGGGGCCCGTGTGATCGCATCATAGACCACGCCTGATGGATCAATTGGCAAATCTTGGTTCTCAAGCGCGCCATTGATCGGCAGATCAGCATCTTCAATCGTGCCAAACTCTACACCGGTAGTTGGGTGAAGGAAGCGGATTTCATAGCCATCACCGCTCAGCAATTCCTCGACCGAATAGAAACCATCGGCATCGGTTTGCGTCGTGGCGACAACTGCACCATTGCGGCTAACTTCGACAACCCAGCTTTCGAGCAGCTCTTCGCTGTTTTCGAAGGTATCGCTCAAGTTTTCGTCAAGGAAGACGATCCCGCTAAGCGTGCTGCGTGGCGGCACTACAGGAACTGTAATGGTCGCAATTGAGCAATTATCAGGGTTCAATCGTTCGCACAAAATATAGTCGAAGCTATAGACTGCGTCCGGCGTGCCAGGGGCAACGCTGACATTGCCAGTGGCAAGGTCAAACGTGATGCCAGCAGGCAGTGTTTCGCCAGGCGCAAGCGCAAGGGTAGTGGTGCTTGGTGTGGCTGGCGCGCCGTTCAAAGTGTCACCAGTGAAGGCATTGACCACATTGGTCCCGCCATCGGCTGAGTTCACTTCTGGAGCGGTATCATCCACGGCTTCGATTACAGCTGCGATGACGGTCACCGTGGCAGTTGCAATAGTGCAATTGTCAGGGTTCAAAGTCTCACAGATTTGATAGTCAAAGCTGTATTCACCCGCTGGTGTGCCTTCGAGAACCGAAACATTACCAGTTGCAGGATCAAAGGTTAGACCAGCAGGCACAGTTTCACCTGTTGCAAGCGTGATTGTTACATTGTCCGTCGTCGCATCGACACCATTGACGGTATCGCCGGTAAGAACATTCAGAACATCGGCCGCGCCATCAGCGCCATTGATATCGAACTCAGCATCATTAACCGCTTCGATAGTGCTGGCGATAACCGGCACAGTAACAACCGTGTCAGAGCAGTTGGTTGGATTGGCCTGCTCACAAATTGTATAAAGAATTGTGTAGTCGCCAGCAGGGGTGCCAGCAGGCACATCCACCAGACCAGTCGCCGGGTCAAGGACAGGCACAGGGCCGCCATTGATCGGTGTCGCAGGCGCATCAACGGTAATATCAACCGTCGACAGAAGCGCTGGGACCAAGGTCAAAGTGTCATTGCCAAGTACGTCGATCACGCCTGTCGCACCTGTCGCGCCAACAATCGGAGTTGTCGTGTCAGGCAAGGCCTCAATCGGGTTCACATCGACCGTGACAGTGGCTGTCGCAATCGCGCAATTATCAGGATTGATGATATCGCAAATCCGATAGTCAAAGCTGTACATGCCAGCAGGTGTTCCCGGATTGACCGAAAGATTGCCGGTAAGCGGATCGAAGGTAAGCTCAGATGGAACTGTCGAACCAGGTGGCAGATCAATCGTGACATTGCTTGTGGTTGCAGGATTGCCATCCAGCATATCGCCGGTCAGCACATTCAAGACATCCATTGCACCTGTTGCACCATTGATGCCCGTTTCTGAGACATCAGCAGCCGTAATGGGAACGCCGTCAACCGTCACTGTGACCGTAGAAATCGAGCAAAGGGTCGCGTTGGTTTGATCACAAATCCGGTAGTCAAAGCTGTATGAGCCAGCCGGTGTGCCCGGATTGACCGAGACATTGCCAGTCGAGGGATCAAACGTCAGCTCTGATGGCACAACCGACCCAGGTGGCAGGTCGATATCAACATTGCTGGTGGTCGCAGGATTGCCGTTCAAAGTATCGCCAGTGAGCACATTCAAGACATTGGTTTCGCCCATCACGCCGTTGACGCCGCTTTCGCTGTCATCGGTCGATGCAATTGGCGATGTGTTGACGATCACAGTGACAGTTGCAGGGGCGCAATTGCCTGGATCAGCCTCGTCACAGATTTCATAATCAATTGTGTAAGTGCCAGCAGGGGTGCCAGCAGGCACGTCCACCAGACCGGTCGCCGGATCGAGCACGGGAACTGTGCCGCCACCAATCGGGGTCGCCGGATTGACGATTGTGATGTCGATATTATCGACCGTTGCTGGGCCGCCATTGAACGTATCATTGGTCAGCGCATTAATGATGTCATCGCCGCCGGTTGCATCAAATACAGCCGCAGGATTGTCATCATCTGCCGTGATCACAGCATCGGTGTGGTTCTGGAAGATATAGTCTGTTGCATCGGTTGATGCGGGCAAGACGATTGCAGCAATAGTGTTGGTCGCAGCAGTGTCGCCAAAGCTAGAGTTGTCAACAGTACCGCCTAGGCTGCCGGCTGTTTCAGCCAGATCGTAAGTGCCAGAAGGCTGCGTTTCGACAATCGTATAGCCTGTCGCATCGGACGGTGGCAGATTATCAAAGCTGTAGTTACCATTTGTATCGGTCGTTGTAGTGAGGCTGATTGTGTTGCCGAATTCATCGGTACCAGTCAGCGTCACCGTGACATTGTTCAATCCTTCACCGGCTTCAATAGTGCCATTGTCATTGTCATCGGCAAAGCTGGTGCCAGCGATAGATGAGGTCAAGATTTGCGTTTCAGCAGTGCCTTCATTGTTGGTATCAACAGCATCTTCTGACAACGGATCGCCAAATTCATCAACGCCAGGGGTGATGGTGACAGTATTGGTGAGATTGGTCGGTGCAAATGGTCCAGCAAAAGGAACATTGGCTCGTGCAAACACACTGAGTTCAACGGTGTTCGAAGCGCCCGGTGGGAATGTACCTTCAACTTCGCAAAGGATGGTTCCCGTGCCCGAACAGCTGAGCGTGCCTACAGAAGCGCTGCTGCCGCCAGGGATGGTGGTGCTGGGCGCATTGGCAGGCACATAAACAAAGCCTGCTGGAAGAACATCGGTGATCTGAACGCTGGTCGAGGTTGATGGACCATTGTTGCGGAAGGTGATCACATATTCGACTGGTTCATTGACGTCGCG
>CAZTFZ010000002.1:14969-17079 GCA_964613105.1 uncultured Porphyrobacter sp.
CCAAAGTTCGATGCACGAATGTCGTAATTCAATGTCTCGTCGAAACGGATCGGGTCATCTGTTGCGGGATTTGTTTCAGCTTTTGTGACCGCAAGATCAAATTCTGGCGCCTCGACGGGGTGAGTAAGATCAAAGAAGTTGTTGCCCGCATTGGGGTCGGTTCCGCCGTCTGAATCGAACGTGTCTGTTTCGACAGTCGCACGGTTCGTATAGTCAATTGGGAAGCCGCCAAGACCGGTCCCGCCAAATGGGAACTTGGGCAAGACTTGGACGGTGACTTGGCGCACTTCTGTCCGGTTGAACTGGCCTAGGCTACAGCTGACGGTGCCTGTGCCCGCAGCAACAGAGCATGATCCACCAGGTGCAGTTGTTGTCGGCGTTCCCAAAACTTCGAAGAAGGCTGGGTCAATAACGTCTGTGAGAACAACATTATCAGCTGGATTGGCGCCATCATTGCGCACGCTGATAAGGTAGGTTGCTGGCACGCCAACGCGCACTGGGTTGGGTGTGACCGACTTTGAGTTAACAGTCATATCCGCAATCGGCACAGCGGTGTATTGCGCAGTGTCAGTGTTGTTGGCGGTGTTGGTTTCGGTCGTATCAGAAGAGAAAATTGTCGCCGAATTGGTGAAGCTTCCGCTCTCAAACGGACGCTCGACCCGGATAACCAAAGTCTCTGTTTCGCCAACCGCTAGATTGGTGAAGTTCCAGTCTGCGCGGCCATTGGAACTTGTGTAGGAGAGCGAACCTTTGGTGGCGCTTTCTTCCGTCACGCCGGTTACATAGCCGCTCTCGGTGATGAAGTTCGGCAAAGTGTCACGAACGCGAACTGAGCGAGCGAGATCGCCAGAATTGTTGGTAGCACGCAGGCGGATGTAGAAAACATTATCGCCATCACCGATAGTCAGGTTTTCGGTGAAGCCGCGTGTCGGTGATAGGCTTACATCCTTCTCAACCGAAAGGTCGGCTGCCGAAGTTGTCGACCGCACCGAGCGTGAACGACAGTCATTGCCTGATGGGCTTGCAGCAGAGGGCGTGTGGGCGGACCCAGCAGTGCTATCAGTACAGGCCTCATTGGTGATGCCAGTATCAGTGCCAGCACCTGCAATGGTGGTCAGGTCCAAGCGAATGTCAGAGCCCACAGCCAAAGTGCCTGTGCCAGTTGTTTCGCAAGTGACGACATTGCCTGCCACCGTACAGCTGAAATTGCTGCTTTCAGATCCAGGCACAAATGTCTCATTGGGGCCGAGTGTATCGGTGACCCGCAAAGGATTAGTGGGCGAGTAACTTGCGACCGATGGGCCAAGGTTGCGCACAAAAATGCGCGAGAACACGTTCTGACCTGGCGCAACAGGGTTGGGAAATTTGCTTTTGGCCCGAAGTTGCAAATCGGCGTTAGGATCTTCGATCTCAAACGAAACTGTGTCCGTCGTGTTTGATGGATTTGGATCAGGAAAACCTGCTGGAGGCGCAACTGTTGCCGAATTGTTGATCGTGCCGCCGGTCGCTGCGTTAGCGGTGACGGGGATTTGGAAAGTCGCTTGGCCCGTGCGCGAGATCGCGCCCGCTGTACAAGTGACAGTCTGGCCACTAGCCGAGCAGCCCGCTGGCAAAGTGCCAATGGTCAAACGGCTGTCAATCGTGTCGACAATCGTAGCGCCTGCTGGAACAGCCTGAGGCCCGCGATTGTTAATCGTCAGGGTGATGTTGACTGTTTCGCCAGTGATGATCGTGGACGGCATCGACTTTTGCGCTTCGATATCACTGCCAGCTTCCACATTGGTCACAACCTGATTGGATGTGTCATTGGTGCCATCAGGATCGAGCGTGAAGGGGTCAGTCAAAGAAACGCTGGCGATATTTGAAATGGTACCGGCAGTTTGCGAAGTGACTTGGCCAACGATTGAGATATCGGGGTAGGGCGCTCCAACAGCTGGAGGTGCTCCGGTGTAGTTACAAGTCACAGTTTGGCCTGACCGGTTACAATTCCACCCAGAACCCGTTGCGCTTTGGAAATTGAAGTCTGATGCTGCTGGAAGCGTATCGACAACTTGCACTGCGCTGGTAGTGTCGGGGCCATCATTGGTGACCGTGAGCGTGTATGTCAGCG
>CAZTFZ010000002.1:17179-19685 GCA_964613105.1 uncultured Porphyrobacter sp.
CAACATCAAAGGATGTGATCTGTAGATCGGCTGCGCTTGCTGCGCTGCTCCCCATCAGAGCCATTAAACCGATAAGGAACCATTTGCCGCTTACGCTGCCAATTTGGTTCCAAGCGCTTCCCAATGCGCGACCCCAGTTATTTCCCATTTTTTTCGTCCGTCTTCCAATAAAACCGAATTTGCCGGTTTCGTGTGGAGCTCGACTACGAAAGGATGGTTAATAAGGTGTAAAAATTCAGAGAACAGCCACTTAGGTGGGATTGTCTAAGTACCTGTTTTTATGATGTAATGTTAAGTTCATCAAGCCAGGCGTCTGAGAAAGAAACCTTATTTTTGAGTTGTCTAGACGGAATTGTCACTCATCATGGGGTCGAGGTCAATTTTCCCTCAATTGGCGCCAAGCGTAGCCAATGAGACCCTCCGGTCAAAGGTCGCTAGGTGGGCATTGGATTGGGCCATCTGTTCGCCATTGCCCAGCTCTCCAGCTGAACAGCTCAGCATCAAATCAATGCAATTGGTGAGCCATGTGGCCATCACATCATCGTCCCACGCGCCAAACCAATCGGCATGGAAAGTTTGGCCAGAAGTGCGGCCTACTTGGCCCTCCATCCGGTCAGATGAGAAATGCCATGTTTTCAGCGATGGGTCGGTGTTGCCACTGCGATCAAGTGTATCATCCGTTTGATACCAAGCACCAAGGGTGAAGGTTGGCACGCGATAAGGGTGCGTTGTTGGGCAGCTTGCTACGCCTGTGTTGCTGTCGCGAACTTCATAAGCCATGTGAGAGCGGTGATCGGCCGAGTCCAAATCGGTCCCATTCCAGCAATCAGGGGCTTGGACAATCGCTGCGATCAAAGCGCCCGAGGGGCAGTTTTGGGCAGCTTCTACCAGATTTGTATATTTGCCAGCGACCGCGCCTTCGCCCTGACAATTGAAATAGGTGCGCCCTTCGGCGCCCGCCACATCACCATCCATGGTGCGGCCAAAAACATAGCGCAATCCTCGTGGCAGGCCGATGCAACCTTTTCCTTCTGCGCAGCGCGGGTCAGTGGATGGGTAACGCTTGTAATAGATCGAGATATATTCCGGCATTACAACATCGCCTTGACCGTTCATCAGCGCGGGTACCCAATAGGCTGAACGATTGAGGGGGCCGCGGCAGGTGCTTTCACCTTCAGTGCGCAGGCTCTCATAGGTGGAGTTGGCATCGGTTGAGGTGTTGCCAAAGAACATGTGCAAATGTGAACGGCCTTTTTGGCCCGGAAAGACAATCGGATCGTCATAGGCAAGGTGGCTTGGCTTGCACAAAAAGCGGAAAGCGCCAACCACATCAGGCGCTGCGCTGCTGGGCATGACGGGCGCAGTTACCAATTGATCGTCAACCGTAAAATTGCTTGGGATCCGCTCAAGCTGGGGGAAGCCTTGGGTGGTGTTTGTTCCGACCACAGCCTCACCAGTGGGAGCAACCGCAGTTGTTGGAGTTGGCATTGGAGCAGGTGTCGGCTCCGATGTGGGCGAGGGTGTCGGCGTTATGGAAATGTTTGAACCAGCCAGACTGGAGATGGCGGGCGTGGCTGACCCACCTCCGCAACCGCTGAGAGCTAGGGAAGTCACTGCAAGTAAAGCAACAGAACTGAAACGACGCATGGTAAAAAGCCCACCTGAATTTGGAGTCAATTCCAGATGGAGCAGCGGCGTTAAGGGCGGGTCGCGCAGTGTGGTTTAGTGGTTTGGTTGAGGGGCGTAGTTAAGGCGAAATTGACCATATCAGATGGCGCAAAAGAGGGCTTTTTGCGGGATTTCGCGCCTCCAATAATGGCCAAAATGCCGTGAAATCTTTGGCCGAATTCTTGTGATCAATACAAATATTGATCGGAGTTATGGGTCAATTTTTGGAGCTTTACTTGGGAATGATCGGGATTCGCACCCAAAGTAACAGCCCAATTTCTTGTATTCTCAGCTTGGGAGATACAGCCCAACTCTATTGAGCCTTTTGCCCAATATCCTCGTTGAGTTTCGTAATCACGGCATAGCCTTGTACGATTTCGCGCTCTATTGCAGCCCAAGAGGCAGTTTGGCGGGCCGCATTGCCATGCTCATTCAGCATCAGTTCTTTTTGGACGAACAATTGTTCTTGCTGCCCTTCCAAAAAGCTGCGCCGTTCAAGCAATTCTTCAAGAGGTGTTTTGGGCAAGGCTGCTCTTGCCAATTGCTCTTCGCGGGCCGTCTCGCGCGCCTTTGTCATGGCAATAGCCTCGCCAATCGTGCTGGGCTGCCGGCCAGATTGATCGATCAAAACCTCGCCGCAAAAAGCGCTTGAGCCCGGCCAATGGGCAATGGAATACGTCGCCAGCAAGGCTCGTTCTTCGGCCGACAAATCCTGTCCAAGCTCTTGCAGCACGGCCATATCGCCCAACGCAAGATCGCCTAATTGGCGTTGGCGCACGTCTTGGCCGCAAGCAGCGCATGCGATGACGAGCAAAAGGGGAAGGGCGGTGCGGATCAT
>CAZTFZ010000002.1:19785-21678 GCA_964613105.1 uncultured Porphyrobacter sp.
GATTTGTCTGTTTACAATCCGCCAATTGGCTGTGCGATTACAAGACAGGTGGTCTTCTGTAGGCTTGACCGACCCGCTCTGCTGGACGATATCACTGATCACTCGCTGAGATGTCCCCCTCTTTGATTGCATCGCGATCTGGGCAAGTCAGCATAGCCGGGGCATGAGATAGTACCATTATGACGCAGGCCGATATGAACCAGCTTAGCACCAATCCGTCTGCATCGCAGACGTCTAAGCCCGTGAGTGAAGCGAGCAATGCAGGGCTTAGCGGCGGCGGCCTTATTGCAGGTTTTAAGGTGGCCGACATAGCCCTGCTAATTGGGCTATTGGCGGTTGCTATCCCGACTATGATCTTTGTCGCGAGCGAAACTTGGACCGGAGAGCAAGGCGCGCATGGCCCGATTGTTTTGATGACGGGCATCTGGCTTTTGTGGCGCGAATGGCCCGGTGTTAAGAACCTTTCGTCAGCGCCGGCTATTTGGAAAGTCCTTTTGCTGCTTATTCCTGCAGGCGCTATCTACGCGCTCGCTAGGATCACGCAGATCATCGAGATTGAGGGCTATGTGATGTATGGCGTCGTGCTTATCGGCGTCTACTCTGTGATCGGCGCAAAGCCGCTGATCAAGCTGGCTTTCCCGCTTATCTATTTGGCGTTTATTTTCCCGCCACCGGACACTGTAATCTATACGCTGACGCTGCCGATTAAGGTCGCCATTAGCGAGGCAGCCGTAGGCCTGTTGCAGTTCTTCGGCTATCCGATAGGCGGAACAGGGGTGACCATTCAAATTGGCCAGTATCAGCTGCTTGTTGCTGCTGCCTGTGCTGGACTGAACTCGATCGTATCGCTTTCGGCTCTCACCATCTTCTATATCTACATCCGCCACATGGGCGAACGCGGCTATCAATTGGTCCTGCTTTTGTTTGTCTTACCAGTGGCGATCATGGCGAATTTCTTCCGTGTCCTGATCCTCATCCTCTTGACCTATCATGCTGGCGCTGCTGCGGCGGAAAGCTTCCTTCATGATATGGCCGGGCTGACGATGTTTGCCATGGCGCTGGGTCTAATTTTCCTAGTCGATCTTGGCCTTTCGCGTCTGTTCGAGAAGCGCAATGCCGCTGAGCAGCCAGCGCCGAATGAACCCGCCTCAACCCAGCCCAATTCGACCAAGGGAGCCGCATAAAATGGCCGATGCACCCACAACTCATACATCGCCATTGCTTGATCGGCGCAAAGTCTTGCTCGGCATTGGGATGACCGCGCTTGCCGGTTTTGCTCAAGCTCGCCAGCCGTCGCCAGACAAGCCGGCCTTGGAAGAAGGTGAGCTAGAAGATTTGATGCCGAACCAGATCGGCCAGTGGAAGTTCCGCAGCGAAAGCGGGCTTATCTTGCCGCCTTCTGATGCGTTGTCAGATCGACTTTATGATAATCTGGTTACGCGGATTTACGAGAACCCCAATGGCCAAATGGCGATGTTCCTCATGGCCTATAACAATACGCAAGACGGGGTATTGCAAATTCACCGTCCTGAAACATGCTATCCTGCGGGCGGTTTTGTTCTGTCGCAAACGCAAGGGCGCGAAATTGCTCTCACGCAGTCGACCAAACTGCCAGTGCAGGCATTCTCTGCTGATAGCCGCGACCGCGATGAAGTGGTTCTGTATTGGACAAGGGTCGGCAATGAGTTTCCGGGCAAATGGTCTGATCAACGCTTGTCCGTTGCCCGTGCCAATCTGCGCGGAGTGATCCCCGACGGCATGCTTGCGCGGGTATCGACGCTGGGCAAGGACATGGATGATAATTTGCCGGTGCTGGAAAGCTTTATTGCGGATCTTCACGAATTGGCGCCAGCGCGCTTGAAGGAATTGCTGTTTGGGCCCCGAGCTTAGTTT
>CAZTFZ010000002.1:21778-24017 GCA_964613105.1 uncultured Porphyrobacter sp.
GTTTGGGCCCCGAGCTTAGTTTAGGAACGCTTAGTTTTTGAAAATGAATGCCCGTTTGGGGCCAATTTTAATTGTTTGAATGCACTTAACTGACTGGTTTTACGCAAAAGGCGTTGGAATGTTCCGATTGCCGAAAGCAAAAGCAGGTTAGAAACAGGAAGAAGAAGGGCGAGATTTATGACTATTACATCCTCCGCGGCGTCGCTGGCCGCAAAGAAAAAACTTCTGGCAGGCGCGCTTTTGGGCGCATCTTTGACATTGCTGTCGGCTTGTGATCGCCAGCCTGAAGGCCAGGTTGTCGCCGTTGTGAACGGTGATGAAGTGACCCAGCAAGAGATCAATCTGGCGATTGGTGATGCCCAGATTCCTGAAGGTGCCGACGAGGAACAGGTGCGCAACACTGCGCTTGCCAATCTCATCAACCGCCGCTTGATTGCAGAAATTGCTCGCGAAGAAGGCATCGATGCGACGCCGGAATACATCGTTCGCAAGCAGCAAGTCGAAGAAGGATTGCTGGTCCAATTGCTAACCCAGAAATTGGGCCGCGACGTGATCCAACCTTCGCCTGAAGACTTGGATGCGTTCATTGCCGACAACCCGCAAATGTTTGCGCAGCGCCGAGTGTTTTCAGCTGATCAAATCCGTTTCGTCCAGCCAGCACGGCAGGACTATCTAGAGGCGCTTGCTCCTGCGACTACGATGGAGCAAGTTGTGACTGTGCTTAACCGCCTTGGCATTCAATTCCAGCGGGCTAATACGCAGATCGACAGTGGTAACCTTGACCCCGATCTGTTCAAGAAAGTGGTTGAAGTTGGCACGAGCGAACCGATTGTGGTTCCCGCCGGACGTATGGTGAGTGTCAGCAAAATCCTAGGCTCGCAAAGCGCGCCACTCGGCGGCGATGAAGCTCGCTCTGTTGCGGCCCGCACGGTTGGCCAGCGCGCTGTAACGAGCGCTCTTGAAGAGCGTCTTGACCAAGCAAAAGAAGAAGCTGGGATTGATTATCAGCCAGGCTATGGCCCTCTTGATGAGAATGCAGGCGAAGGCCTGACACCGTCTGAGGGAAGCGACAATGCAGAGGGTTCAGCTTCTAGCTGATCTTTTGGCCGGGCCGCAAAGACGCTAAAATGACGAAGTCAAGCATGACCGGTGCTGGGGGTGGCGGTGGCAGCAATGCTGCTGCTTCCCCCCACCAACCCTTAGCGTCGGGTTCTGCTAGCGGATCGTCGCTGCCACCAAGATTGGCTGGCGGCACAATCCCGGCGCTCGATGGCTTCAGGGCTATTGCGATCATCTTTGTCATGCTTTCGCATATTGGTATGGAGCGAATGGTTCCGGGCCAATTTGGCGTGACCCTGTTCTTTTTTCTCAGCGGCTATCTCATCACAACGCTTTTGCGGCGCGAATTTATGCGCGATGGCACGATCAAGCTTAAGGCCTTTTACCTGCGCCGCATGGTGCGGATTATCCCGCCCATGTATTTGGCCATCGCTCTTGGGGCAGTCTGTTCTTGGGCTGGCCTGATTTACGAGCTGGACTTTACAGGGCTGGGCTATGACCTGCTGTTCCTCACCAATTACTTCCCCGTCAGCGGCACGCCCATTGGGCTTTGGTCCTTGGCGGTTGAAGAGCATTTTTACCTCTTATTCCCGACCGCTGCGCTCTTATTGCTGCGGCGCTGGGACGCCAAAGGCGTCATGCAATTTTGCATAGTGTTTTGCTTTCTTGCGCTGCTCGTCCGCTTTTATGAAGTGAGCCGGCTAGAGGACTTTAGCCGAGTAAATTTCTGGTCGCACACACGGCTCGACAGCATATTGTTCGGCGCGATTCTGGCGATGTGGAACAATCCTGTGATCGACCCAGAGGACCGCTTGCCGTCCACCTGGCCATCCTATGTGATTGGTGGGCTGCTCTTGCTAATCACCTTTGTAATTCGCGATGAAATGTTCCGCCAAACGATCCGCTATACGATCCAAGGCGTCGCTCTGATCTTCATCTTCAACGCCGCCATTCGCGATACAAAGCTAGCGCCAGTCTTCCTCGATAATGCGTTTATGCGCTTTGTCGCATTGCTCTCTTACATGCTGTATTTGGTGCATGTGATTTTTATCATTGCAGTCCGACCGTTGGAGCCTGTGCTTGGTGAAGTGGGCGCAGGTCTGGTTGGTATCGCGCTGTCTTTCGTGTTTTCCTATGCGACATATGTTCTGCTTGAAACGCCGCTGGGCCAATGGCGCAA
>CAZTFZ010000002.1:24117-34330 GCA_964613105.1 uncultured Porphyrobacter sp.
AGCTATGGCCTTCTGGGCGTTCTATTCCAAAGCGCCTGCGGACCTTTCAAGAAGCTGAGGTACACGGGCAGCTTCCAGATGATATAGAACGGTATGCTCAGCAGTGACTTGCCGCTCAAGAAAGGGCGGCCTGCAATCAGCCAGCCGATAAAAATCAGCGTCAAAGCCAATCCCAGCAATCCGGCCAAAGCAAGCATGGGCACAATCGCTGCGTTCCAAGCTGCCCCTGCAAAGAAACTACTGCCAAGCCATGCAGCCCCGATCAGCAGGATTTGCGCAAGTCCTGATAGCATCAAAAGCAGGGCCAAAGGCGGCACCATCAAATGCAGGCCAAGCAGGATCTCCGACAAGGAAAACCGTCGCAAGCCGCCAAAGAACACTGGCAGCGCGCTGCTGCGCAGGGTCTGCAAAAAGCCATGCTCCCAGCGGGTCTTCTGCGCCAGAGCATCGCGCATATCAGCAGGCGCACTGCGCACATGGGCACTGCTTAAAAGCAAGGGCGGATGGCCCTCGCGAGCGAACTCTACGCCAAGCGCCAAGTCTTCGACGATTGAACTTGTCGCAAGCTTAGCATCTACAATCAGCGACCATGGGAAGGCCATTCCCGTACCGGTGAGCAGCGCAGCCCCGCCAAGGCGTTGCATCCCGCGCGTGCGCAAAAGGTTTTTCACGACCATGGCAAAGCTGGACACCTGCACCATCGCTGCTGCCTTCAAGTCTCCATCAATCAGATTGATTGCTTGGGTGGGCACTTGCTTTTCATGAGCGGTCTTGGCCAAAGCCTCGACACTGCCTTTGTGCAATCGGCAATCGGCATCCAGCACCAGAACAACTTCGGGCGGATTCGTTTGCGCAAGATGATCGCGGCCAAAGGCGAGGGCAAAGCCCTTGCCGCGCGCATTTGTATCATGCCGTTCGATCACTTCAACGCCGCATTGGCGAGCATTTTCGGCAGTGGCATCGCTGCAATTGTCGGCCACCACCACTATGCGCAATTCCTCTGGCGCCACCGCCTTAAGCGCGGTTAGCGTCGCTGCAATTCCGCCCTCTTCATCATGCGCAGGGATTAACACGGCACAGCTCGGCATGGCGCCGCCGCTTTTGTCGGCCCGACCTGCCCACAGCCCGGCCAGCAATTCATAGCTCAGCACTGCCAAAGGCAGCGCCGCCATTGCAAAGATCAGCCAAGATAAAGATGCGAGCGCGAAAATCATACTAAGCGTTTGCCGGTTTGCCTTTGCGCTCAGCCAAAAGTTCTGCGGCAAAATTGCGGTACTTTTTGGCGATCTCTGACCAAGCAAATTCATCGGCGCGCGGGTCAAAATCACCGCGTCCGGTCTTGAGCGCTTCTGCCAATGTTGCGGTAAGAGCAGCCGGGTCTTCAGTATCGCACAAAGTTTCTCTGTCCCCAACGATCCAGCGCAGACGAGGCGTGTCATGGCCCACAACTGGCAATCCGCCAGCCATGGCCTCGACAAAGACATTTCCGAAGCTTTCATAAAGCGACATGTGCAAGAATACATCCGCGCTGCGATAGAGCACGGGCATTCGGTCAGCTGTCGTTGTAAAACTGGTGAAGCGGCCCGGAAGGATTTCTTCGGCTAGAGCATGGACTTCATCGCGCAAAGGGCCATCGCCGGCGCAAACAAAGTGCACACCCTCAAGCGGAGCCACCGCTCGCATGCCATCCATGACGCGCTTGGTTTCGATAAAGGCGCTGACCATCAGCACAATTGGCACGCCCTCGGGGATGCCAAAGCTGGCGCGATCACCTTCCACTCCGCGAAAGCGCGCTGGATCAATGCCATTGGGAACCAAGGCTGTACGCCACTTGGGAGAATTGTCGCGCTCGTAATCAGGGTTGGTGCAGACCAGCCCATCGCATGAGAAGTGGCGGAACTCAGACTTTTCGCTGCGGGCGGGCCAATCACCATTTTGCGTGACGAACAAATGCAAGGGCGCGTCTTTTCCGCCGCGACGCAAGGTCCAATGGCTGAACGGGAAATTGCAAGTCAGCGAAACATCGAAATCACGCGGATCATAGGCCTTGCGCAAATTCCTCGCAAAGCTGGCATCTTCCCAAACGGTCTCGCTGCGGAAAGGCGGAATATTGGGCAGCCATTCTAGCTTGCTGCGGTAAATCGCATCGGCCTTGCGATATTCGTAATCGAGCCCCTCGCGAGGCTCGCCCGATCCGATGACAGTCACCTTGTCGCCTTGGCGGGCAAGCTCATTAGCTACTGACAGCAAGGCCACTTCTGCGCCGCGTTCCTCGCGGTGGAAGCCGGGTAACGCAAATAAGAAGCGCAAGGGGCGGTTTCCTGCTGTTTCCTCATTATTGTCACTGCTCTGCGTCATGGTGCCTCCGTTTTGCCCGCTGCGATATGCGGGTTAGACGTTTCGCGGTTAAAATGTGACTGCAAATGCACGCTTTTTTGCCGATTTTTGGCGAGTAGGTGCAATTTTCCCCTCAAAAATCTATAAACCACTGAAAATAGTCAACTTTTCCACCTAATCTTGTCCCAGTTTAGGAGCGGCTGCGATTTCTTGGGTCAAATTTAAAAGCTTTCGTAGCATCCTTTGTGTAATTGCCCTATTTCAACAATTGAACACAAACAGCGCCCATCGTTGAATATCCCGCCGGGATTGTGATCATCGATGGGGACAATTGGGATTTTGATTGCGCAAGCTTAAGGCCTTTTGGGGCAGGCTTGCAAACTGTAACCCCAATTGCGGTTGCGCAGAGGACAGTCTCTGTGCGACCACGCTATAAGGAGAACGCAGGTGGAGACATTCTGGGATTGGATCACGGTCATCGCCTTTGGCGGCTTGGTCGTATTGATGCTCAGCCGGTCGTCGCAAGAGGAGCCGCCTGATCATTTGGCGGAATATCTTGTTCCTGCTGCAGGTTGCGGCATTTCGAACTATATCGGCAATAATCACTCTGATATCGGGGCAGCGATCGCGCTGGTTCTGGTCGGGGCCTATGTCTATAAAGTGTTGAAATGGCCACCAGCCGATTTCTTCAATCGCCCAGATTCTGACGACAGTTAAGCCGGGCTAAGGTTGGATTTGTTTAGGCTCGAAAAGCCTCGTCTTTTTGCAATTTTTATCGAGCAGCCCATTGGGCTTTCCCCTCATGAGGGGCGAGTTGCTGGCGGCTAAGCTAGCCATCTCTATGGCTTGGCCGCTCTTTAGAGCGCGTCGCATAGCAGAATGGTGAGTGCGGCTGTATCATCGCCAGCCTGTGTTATAGCCATCTAAAACGCACGCTGACAGAAGCAGGCGAAAAACGCTGCTACCAATCAGGGTGCGAATTGCTTTGGATTGAACTGGGGGCGTCAGGACCATTGGGTTGGCCCTTAGGAAGTCCTGTGCGTTCTGGGCTTTCGCCCTTACACCTCAGCGCCCTTACTTCTTGATCTTGCCATATTCCTTAAGGCCATAGGTGTCGCCATAGCCATAGCCGTAATCATCGGCGAAACCGCCCTGATAGCGATTGAGGATGGTTCCGATGCATGTCGCAGGCGCGAGCATTGCCAAGGATTCCTTGACTTGGTTCTTGGTCGTGCGACCATGCTCTGCGATCATCAAATATCCATCAATCTCGCGCATCGACAACATAGTGTCATCATTGGCGAAGACGGGCGGCAAATCGCAAATCACGATATATTCATCAGGCAGAGCGCGCAGGCCAGCCATCAGATTGGCAAAGCGCAGCCCGCTGAGCATTTCACTGCTGCCGCGCATAGAGGCGATGGTCGGCATGATGAACAACCCGCTATCGTTGATCCGATAGAGCGACTTGGTCCAATCATCCTCTTCACCGCGCAGATAGGCGCTTAGGTCAGTCGGCACATCAGCGCGAAAGCGATCCATCACAGAGCCGCGACGCAAATCGAAATCGCACAGAATAATCTTGCGGTTCTCGATCTGTGAAAGGGCTGCTGAAAGGTTGCAGGACAAGAAAGTCTTGCCCGCTGCTGGTGTCGCACTGGTGACCCCAATGAGGCGCGAGCTCGTTTCATCAATATAGCGCATCAATTGTGTGCGCAGCAGGTTGAAGGGACGCGAGCGCCCATCATGGCTGTTAAAGCCAACGATCAACTGCTCATCGAGAATATCTTCGCCGATATTGAGCACCATCGCCTTTTCGGGCGAAAAAGGATGAGCGTGTCGTGTCATTTGGCTCGCGCGCAGTTCAACTGTCATGGTCTAATCTTTCTTGCGCCAGAATGCGAGGCGCGAGAAAAATCCCGGCTTCTGTTCTGAACCGTAAGTGCCTTTGGGCATTGGGCCGATCACCGGAACCATCGCCAAAGGACGCCCACCTGTGATGCGGGTAAGGGCTGAGGGGTCACGAATTGGGCTAAGCAGAATTTCAAAAGCGAGCGCCAAGAGCAGGCCCAAGCCCAAGCCGCCAACGATCCCTGCGCCAGCGATAAGCGGACGATTGGGGAATGATGGTGTGTCAGGGACAACCGGCGGATCAACCACCCGCAAACGCTCACCCATTTGTTCTTCATTGGCGCGGGCACCAGCGCGAGCAGCCAAAAGGCGGCCTGAGATTTCCTCAGCCTGCTGGTACAGCGTCGCTAGGCGTTGCTGCAATTGCTCAGATTGCTGCTGCAAAGCAGGAGCTTGCGAGCGCTCGCTCACAACCGCATTGACCTGTGCTTGTTCGCGGGCCTTGGCAGCGCGCAATTGAGCAATCTGGTTGCGGTTAAAAGTGATTTGACGCGAGAAGTTTTCAGCTGGGACACGCTCGGTATTGCGCTGCGCAAATTGCTCTGCTTGAGCAAGCGTCTGGCGCGCCAGAACAACGTCGGGATGTCCCTCTGTATAACGGGCGCGGGCAGCGGCCAGCGCAGCTTCAGCATTCACGACAGCAGGGTCGCGGTCGGTTGCTGTTCCAAGAGCATCGCGCTGGGATTGCAAATCAGCGATTTCGCGCTGCAAATTGGCGATTTGGAAATCGAAAGTAGAGCCCGAGCCGCTGATAACGGGTGAGGCACCGGCAGAAAGAATACCGCCATATTGCCGGTTAAACGCGGCAACTTCCTGTTCCATTACCGCAATTTGGCCTTGAACGTCAGCTTGTTGATCGTTCAAAAATTGCACGGTTTCAGTGAGCTGTGAGGTGTTGGTGGTTGAATCGACTTCAACAATTCGCTCCATCAACTGCTGGGCAACAGCCTGCGCGCCAGCCGCTTCATTGTAGGTGAAGCCAAGCTTTACCGAAATTGTCTGCTCGCGGCGCGATGATCCAACGTCAATCGCTTGGGGGATCAGCGTGATTGAATCGCGCATTTCCTCAATCAGCTCGGACAAAGGCGTATTCTCGCGCCTGTCAGCGTAGAGATTGTTGGTTTCAATGAGACCGATGAGCGCAGGCCGGTTGATGATTTGTTGGCGGATCGCCTCGATCCGTTGCTCGGTCGCGGCGGCTGGCTGCGAGCCGATGACATCATCGGGCAAGCTAGGCGCTTGGACCAGCAGAATTGCTGAGGATTCATATTCGCGCGGCAACAGCAAGGCGGTACCAACTCCGCCGATAATACCTATCAGCGCAGGAATGATTACCCACCAGCGGCGTTGCCAAAGAATGGATGGCAATTGCGAAAACAGCGCGGCAAGACCCGCTCCGCCATCGCTATCATCCATGGCCGTGTATTCGCTCATCGTCGACTCCCAATTCGGAGGCGAAGCCCTACACCAAAATTAATGCTCGGATCGCTTTCAATTAGGTCATTGTACAAGCGTGAGACAGAGCCGAACACAAATCCTTCTAAACGGTCATTGATGCGGCGATTGTAACTTGTGGTAACATTGGCAAGCTCAACAGGGCCTTGCGAGGCTAGCGTATTGATCGGCACTGCTGTTGTGAGAGCGCCGCCTGTCCGCGTGTAATTGGCACCCACAGTGATGCTGTCACGGTCAGACAAGGGCTGTGAATAGCTAAAGCCAATTGCGTCAGAGTTTTGCACCCCGCCAAATGCCGTTGCCACAGGTGAGCGGCTGTAGCTCAGGCAGAAATTGCGTTGCGGAGTGCGGTTGCACAGTCCGGCGCGGGCGGTGAATGAATTGAACGTACGTCCCGGAGTTAGCGGCAGCGATTCAATCACCGTGCTAGCAAGGCCAGCTGTGAGATCGAGGGTCAAACTATCGCTCAATCGGCGAGACAAAGTCCCCGCACCGGTCCAAGTTTGCGCATCGGCTAGACCCGGATTGTCGAAATTGGTATCGCGATAACCGCCAAATACGCCAATCGTTGTCTTATCGTCCAAGCGATAGGAAAGCGCGGCTTCAGAGTTGATCGAAGTGTAATCCTGATCAACAAATTGCGACAAAGACACATCTTGATAACCAGCATCAAGGCCCAAAGACAGCCTATCGGTCAGCCGAATTTCGGCACCAACACCAGCGTTTATAGCAGTCGTGCGGCCATTGGCGCCGATCAGGGTAATGTCATTGCCAAGGGCTGGATCAATCGGAACCGCAACAAGAGTTGGGTCCGTGATCGTTGGATCAGTAACCAGAGTGCCGGGCTGGCTCAGCGCTGATCCGATGCCAACATTGGTGCTTTGGATGCCAGCATTGGCAAACAATTCAACGCGCGGCGACAGGCGCGTAGCAAAGGCTGCGGAAGCACCGTAGCGATCCTCGCCATCGAAGTCTGAGGCAAATTCCCGGGCGTTTGCAAAAGCTTCCAGCCGAAAGCTGCTTGAGTCTGAATTCGTCTCTAGGAAGGGACGGATTTCGACATTCGCTGCAGCTGTTAAGCCGCCGCCGTCTGGGCCCAGCCTAGGATTGGTCACGCCTTCTGCACTCACGCGGACATCAACGCCAACGCGGGTGCTTTGCGCCTTCAAAGGCGCGGTCGAAAGACTGGCCAAGGCCGTGGTACAAAGTAGAAGCGCGCCAGCGCGTGCAATGGTCTTAATGGTCATTTTTTGTCTCACGGTACAATTAGGACATCACCGGGCTGTATCCGTACAATGCCTGCACGCTCTACATCCCGAGTTCTAACACCAGGTTTAAAAAGGCTAGCAAGACGTAAACGAATGGAAAGAATTTCGCCGCCTTGCTCGCGGATAAGAGTAATATTGTCGAGATTGGCAAACTCAGCTGGTCCGCCTGCGAGGCTCAATGCCTCAAGCACGTTCAGGTAGCGCCCGCTTGTAAAGGCGCCGGGTGAGCGAACTTTACCCATGATTGAAAATTGCAGACCAGCCGTTTGTGCAACAGAAACTGTAACAACCGGGACCTCGCCGCGATATTGTCCGCGCAAACGCTCGCTCACCAAGGTTTCAACCTCTTGAGGGAGCATTCCAGCGATTTGCAATTGACCCACCAATGGGAATGCGATGGTACCATCAGGCAGAACAGTGAGGCTGCGTTGAAGGCGTTCTTCGCCCCAGACGTAAATCTCGATGCCGTCGCCTGAATTGATCCGATAGCTCGACAAGGTCGCGCTTGGCTGTGTGAAAGCTTGCGCGGGCGCTTGCGAGAGGACGGGTATCGCACCGCCCAAGACGCTATTATCCGATTGCGCAGCAGCAGGAGCTGTGCTGAGCAAAATAAGGCATGCACACATACGAAACATATGCGTGATATAATTACCTAGATGAGACATATGATAATATTTCAAAATTTGAACCCCGGCATAAATCTGGACTATTTTGGTAAGGAAGCTATTAACATGGCAATGTCGCTAGGCCAATCATTTGTCAGGAGGCCCCTTTCAAAACGGGACATGCCTCGATCCATTTGTTTATCGGCCCTTTTGTTTCTTGCGGCGTGCTCTAACCCCCTAGATAAAGCCTATGAAGAGGCTGCTTTGGCTGAACTTTTGGTTCGCGAAGACAATCTTCCTGCTGCAAGAATGGCTATTACAAGAGCGCTTGGTCACAGAGATGACCAGGTCGAAATCTTAGAATTGGACGCTCTTATAAAGGTGAGAATGGGCGATTTGGCTGCTGCATATGAAGCCTATCGTGTCATTTTAGCCATAGATCCTAACCATATTCCTTCCTTGGTTGGCGTGTCTCAATTGGGATTGAGCACTGGTAATTTGCGAGAATCTCGTGCCGCTATCGAAACAGCTTTGGCGATTGATCCGCGCAATCCTGATGTTTTGCTCGCCAAAGGAGTGCATTCTCTCATCCGCAAGGACTACGAGGAAGCGGCGCAAATCGGCGAGCGCATGAACGAATTCCTCCCTGACGACCCGCGCGGATTGGTCCTGCGAGGCCGATCTATGTTCTTGCTGGGTGAACGTGAAGCAGCGATGAAGCTGTTGTATGATAGCGCAACCAAAGTCGGCAATAGTCCGCTGGTCGCCTCTGTCCTGATGGAAAATGCGCGGTCGCAAGGCAATGTGCCAATCATGCTAGAACAGCTCGCTTTCTTACGGAATAACAGCCCGTTAAACCTTGATTTGGCGATTGATGAGGTCAATGTCTTGTATAAAAGCGGCGATTTGGCCCGGGCGCGCAGGGCGGGGATCGAAATTCTTGACGATTTTGGCAAAAATCCAGACGGGATTGGCCGTTTGACTGACTCTTGGCGCGAATATGACACTGCTCCGCTTACGCAGGCCAATCGGGCGCAATTGGCAAAATCGGGCGAAGATGATGCGCGGCTGATTGTTGCGCGTTTCTATCTGAGCCGCGATGATACGGCCTCTGCGCGGCAAATAGTCGATGGCCTCAATTCCGCCAGCGGGCGCGGTATGGCCGCGCGTATTGCAGCTCGCGAGAAATCTGGCGATGCCGCTGGTCTTGCGCAGGCCGTGCTCGACGATGACACGAGCAATTGCGACGCACTGATGGCTTTGGGCGAAGCGCGCCTAGCTGCAGGTAAGCCAGAAGAAGCGATCCGTGCAGGCCAAGTGGTTGCAACAAACTGCATTGATCAAACCGATGGCTTCCACTTGCTCGTCAGTGCTTACACCGCTGCTGGCCGAACGGCTGGGGTTGAGCGGGTTTACCGTGATGCCATTGATACCCATCCGCTTGACCTCGCTTTGACACGCGGATTTGCCAATTGGTTGCTAGAGCAAGGGCGCAGCCCTGCGGCAATGTCAGCCGCTCGGCGCTTTACCAAAGTGGCGCCGTCACGTGTGAGCACTTGGAAGTTCTACCGCGAGATTTGCACCGCAACCGGCAATCCGACATGCGCGGGTGAAGCCGATAGCGCAGAGGCGAAAGCCAAAACCGACTATACTGTCGATCTTTTGCCAGGGCAGCGGCCTTCCAATCCCTTGACCGGCCAAAGTTGGCGCTAAGCTGATGGCCCAGCACGATATGACCGCCGATGAAGCAGCTGCGCCGGACCTAGGCGCCTTCCTCAGCGTCGATTTTCTGGGTGTGCGTTTTGCCCGATGCAGCGTCGAAGCTGCGATGGATTGGGTGCGCGAGCGCGGGCAAGCGGACAGTTTTTCTTATCTGGTAACGCCCAATGTCGATCACATGGTGATGTTCAGCGATGCTGGGAACGAACCATGGCGCGAAGCTTACCGCGAAGCGGTGCGATCTTGCGATCTATGCGTCAACGACAGCCGGATTTTGGGCCGGCTAGGGCGTTTGTCGGGTAAGCAGCTCGGGTTGGTGCCTGGCAGCGATCTTGTGCGAGGGCTTTTGTCGCAAGAGCAGATTGGCGCATCCTCTATCGCTTTGATCGGCGGCGCTCCGCGCGAAATGGAATGGTTGGTGGGCGCTTTGCCCGATTGCCGGGTGGTCCAGTTTGAACCGCCTATGGGTGTGCGCGACAATGTTGAAGCGCAATTGGCAATCGCCGAATTTGTCGAGGCGGAAGCTTGCGACTGGGTGTTTTTGGCAATTGGCGCTCCGCAAAGCGAGATTGTAGCAAAGAAAATCGCACAGCGTGGGAAGGCCCGCGGCGTGGCCTTGTGTATTGGCGCTTCGATTGAGTTCTTAAGCGGCGCTCAAACCCGAGCTCCGCAATGGATGCAAAAGAGCGGGCTTGAGTGGCTTTATCGTTTGTTGAGCGATCCCAAAAGGTTGGCGAGCCGCTATCTCGTGCGGGGGCCGCGCATCTTTAAGATTTGGTGGAAAGCGCGCGGCTAGCGATTGCCGCCAAAGGCCAAGGCCTGTTCCATCGTTAAGCGCGGCTTGGCATCAAAGGTAAATCCGTCTGGCTTTACCAGCTTTGTGCCATCGCCCAATTGCCCATCGACACAGCTCAAGAA
>CAZTFZ010000003.1:0-9994 GCA_964613105.1 uncultured Porphyrobacter sp.
AGCGGCCTGCTGTGCAACGCGGGCGGCTCGTCAATAAGGTTTGGGGCGAGGAAGAGCGGCAGCTACCCAATCGCCATTCAGCGGCTGATTTTGAGGGCAAAAAGCTCGATTGAGGAAGGGCTGGCTTGGCGAAACCTAAGCCAGTTCAGCCACCAGACGCTCCATAAAGCGAGCGCCCGCTTCAAATTGCTCGATTGCGATCCACTCATCGGGTTGGTGAGCCTGCTCAATTGAACCTGGGCCGCATATCAGCGTTGGAAAGCCTGCCTGCTGAAACTGCCCGCCTTCGGTCGCATAAGCGACTTTGGCAGGGTCGCTATTCTCGCCCGTCAGGCGCCGAACGAAAGCCACAGCATCGGCGCTGCCCTCATCGGTTAGCGGTGGCGCATTGGCGAGCTTTTCTATCGTTACGCCAGCCCCATCAAACTGCTCTTTCAATGCAGTATCTTGGCTTGCACATGCCGCATAGAACGGCGCGAGCAGGTGAGCCGCATCATAACCCGGGGGCGAGCGCAGATCGAATTGAAAGCGAGCGTTGCCAGCAAGGATATTGGCCGCCTCGCCGCCCTCCATCACGCCAATCGTCAATGTTGGGAAAGGCGGGTCAAAACCATTCACGGGATCTGATTCGGCCCGCAATTGATCGGCCAGATCGAGCAATTGCTGCATTAAGCGCACTGCGACGCGATTGGCGGAGATGCCGTGATCAACCAGAGAGCTATGCGCCTCATGCCCGCGCACCCGCACCTCATGCACGCAAATGCCCTTATGGCCCGTTACAATGCGCATAGAACTAGGCTCTCCCACAATCGCAAGCCTAGGCTTTGGGATAACGCGAGCCATCTGAGCGATCATCGCAGGCGCGCCTTGGCAGCCGACCTCTTCGTCATAGCTGATTGCCAAATGCACCGGGAACTCACCGCGTACGAAATGCGGCACATAGGCCAATGCGAGCGCGATGAAGCCCTTCATATCGCTGGTCCCGCGCCCGAACAATTTGCCAGCCTCTGCGGCCACGCGGCCTTCGCGCAGGACAAAGGGGTCTGCGCTCCAATTCTGGCCCTCTACAGGCACAACATCGCTATGGCCGGATAGAATGACCCCGCCTTCGCGATCTGGTCCGCAGGTCGCAAACAGATTGGCCTTAGTGCCATCCTCATTGGCGACGCGGTGGCTGGTGACGCCATGGCTTGCGAGATATTCCTCAACCCATTCAATCAAAGCCAGATTGCTGAGCGCAGAGGTGGTATCAAACGCGATCAGCCGCCCTAATATGGCGCGAGCGTTCTCAAGGTTCGAGACGAAATTAGGAGAGCTGTCGGTCATAGCGCGACCTTAGCGATTGCCTGCTCAAGTGCCACATTTT
Organism: uncultured Porphyrobacter sp.; assembly: GCA_964613105.1. Taxonomy (GTDB): domain Bacteria; phylum Pseudomonadota; class Alphaproteobacteria; order Sphingomonadales; family Sphingomonadaceae; genus Erythrobacter. The sequence continues at coordinate 1,367 of CAZTFZ010000003.1, forward strand.
TGCGAAGCGCTTGGCTTTCGCAGAACTGGCAAGCTGGCTGGGGTGGCAGGGATCGAACCTGCGAATGCCGATACCAAAAACCGGTGCCTTACCACTTGGCCACACCCCAGCAGCTATGCTGCCAATTGCTTGTCAGCGCCGCGCCAAAAACGCATTGCTTGAGCAGCTACGCGCAATACCGCAAAACGGCAAGCGCCTATGCCTGGTAGCGGAGGAGGGACTCGAACCCCCGACACGCGGATTATGATTCCGCTGCTCTAACCAGCTGAGCTACTCCGCCCTCGCATTTGCGAATAAGGCTTTGCACATGCTTGCGCAAAACCCCTAGGCAGGCGGGGCGTTTAGGGCGCTCTTTCCAGCCGGTCAACCCGTTGTTGTGCCTAAGCGAATAAAGCGCGAGGATTGTCGCTGCCAATTGCCCCGTTCAGCGCGCAGTTTCGTCGGTTTTTGCAGCAGCAGCAGCATTCATTCGGGCGACTTTCTCAGCCAGCCCGCGATTGAGCGCGCCTGTAATAGCATTGCCCAATTCGGGAACCTCACGAGCAAAATGGCGCAAGGCATCGCGGTCAAACTCAGCGACACGCATCCCATCGCAGGCAATGACACTGGCCGCGGCGGGCTTCCCCGAAACGAGGCTCATTTCCCCCACAAAATCGCCAGCGCCGGATACGCCAATCAGCTTGCCGTCATACTCAATCCTCGCCCTACCCTGCGCGATATAGATAAGCGGTGGACTAGGCTGGTCCTGCTCAAGCAAAAGCTTGCCTCCGCTTACATCACGCCAAGTCAGAAGATCGCGCAAGCGGTTTTGCTGAGCGGTGTTGTCGATACACAAAATCTCTGCGAACAAGCCGCGCTCATCAACCAAAGATCGACCAAAGCGTTCTCTACCCATCAAAACACCCAGCTGAGTGCCGTTGATAAGGACGAAGGCTGCTGCCAAGACAATCGGCAAGGGCTCAGAAGGATTTGCGCCAAAAGCCATCAGGGCTGCAACCCCTGCGCCCAATGCGAACAAACGCAGCTTTCGGATCGAGGTCATAACAAAGCCAGCGATCAGCAAAAGCCCAGCAAACAGCCCAAGCGTTTCTATAGTATTGTCCACAATAACCCCCCGCCCTCTGCTCTCGCTTTTGCGTTAGCGGAAACCATACCACTTACCCGCGAAAACCAAAATCGCGAATATGCTCCCACGGGCCGCCGCGATAATAAAACAGCGCTAGCCCACGAAAAGCGAAGTCGCGCGGTTCGATCATTGGCGCAAGTTCTGCTTGCAACGCCTTGGCTTCATCTGACTTCACTTTGTTCTGGATCGTCACATGCAGCCGAGGGGCGTGCTGATCTTGGCCGGTTAAACTGCCGTGGAAATGATCGGCAATATGTTCGCGCAAATCGAGCATGTCGCGGCTCACCAGTTTCAGGGCGGTTCCGCCGCCAAGGCTCATGAGCCCTTCTAGCCGCGCAGCTATTGGCGCAGTATCGCGCGTTAGCCGTGTGAGCAATGTGCGCACCTCCCCTTCGAGCATATTGGGCAGAGCGTGAAACAGAGTGACGTGTGCCTCTAGATAATTGCGCTCTGGCGGGAAATGCGCAGTTCTGAGGCCAGTGGCCCAGCTGTGCATGTCCTTGGGCAATAGTGCGGTTAGGATAAGCGGCGCATCTGATTTTGGCGCATTTGGCATTCGATTACCCCAGTGCGCTTACAAGCGCATTACATCTCGCCGCGTTCACGGCGGATCGCAAACCACTTTTCGACATTGCGATTGTGCTCTTCCAAAGTGTCCCCAAAGGCATGCCCGCCAGTGCCATCGGCCACCATAAACAGGGCTGATGTTTCCGCAGGATCGAGCACTGCAAGGATGCTTTCGCGGCCCGGATTGGTGATCGGCCCCTTGGGTAGTCCCAACATCGAATAGGTGTTGTAGTCATTAACCGCCGCAATTTCCGATTGACGGATACGGCGTCCCAAAGGCTTGCCCTTGGTGATCGGATAGATGATCGTCGGATCAGCTTGCAGCAACATGCCTTGGCGCAAACGATTGGAATAGAGCCCAGCAATCATGCGGCGTTCGCCCGGCGTGCCCGTTTCCTTTTCGACAATCGCCGCGAGCGACACTGCCTCAGCCACCGTTTCAACAGCGATGCCCTCTTTGCGATTGGGCCATGCCTCAGCCAGAAAATTACGCATTTCGGCTTGCATCCGCGCGAGCACTTTGGCCCGTTCTTCGCCGCGCTCATAATCATAGGTCGCTGGCAGAACAGAGCCTTCCTCGGGCACAGGGATTTCGCCTTCGAGCAGCTCTTCTGCCATCAGCCGCTCCCAAACCAGGATGGATGGCATGCCCTCTGGCACGGTTACAAAGCGGCGGACCGCATCGCCATTGGCCAGCGTTTCAACAATCGTGGCCATGCTTGCGCCAGCGGGCAGCACAAACTCGCCCGCTTTGATCGTATCGCCGCCGCCAAAAATCCGTGCCCTCAGTTTCAAGGAAGAGGCGCTGTCGATCACGCCCTTTTCTTCAAGGTCATTTGCGACGCTCGTTAAAGTCGCCCCGCTTTGGACAACGTATGGCGTGTCTTCGTCAAGATTGCTGGCGCTGTTCCACGGCACAACCAGCCAGACCAAGGCGACCAAAGCGATCAGCCCGATAAAAGCGCCAAGAAAGAGGGCAATCTTGCGCATATCAGCTGTATTTTTGCATAATCAGGCTAGCGTTGGTCCCGCCAAAGCCGAAACTGTTGTTCAGCACTGCCCGCACTTCGCGCTTGCGCGCCTTGAGTGGAACCAGATCGACCCCTTCAGTACCATCATCGGGTGTATGCAGATTGAGCGTTGGGGGAACCACGCTGTCGCGCATCGCGAGAACGCAGAAAATGCTCTCCACAGCGCCCGCGCCGCCGAGCAAATGGCCAATCGCTGATTTGGTCGAGCTCATCGAAGCCCCGTTCAAATCATCGCCCAAAACGCGTTTTACAGCGCCCAATTCGATCGTGTCGGCCATGGTCGAGGTGCCATGCGCATTGACATAATCAATATCGGCTGGGCTAAGCCCGCTCTTCTTAAGCGCCATTTCCATCGCCAATTGCGCGCCTAGACCATCAGGATGAGGCGCGGTCACGTGATAAGCGTCGCCCGACAAGCCATAACCTGTGACCTCAGCATATATCTTTGCACCGCGCGCCTTGGCATGCTCCAATTCCTCAAGCACCATGACGCCAGCGCCCTCGCCCATCACAAAGCCATCGCGGTCTTTATCATAGGGACGGCTTGCCTCGGTGGGCCGATCATTCATGCTCATATTGAGAGCGCGCGCCTGCGCAAAGCCTGCCACGCCCAGCGGGTTGATCGTGCCTTCAGCGCCGCCAGCCAGCATAATGTCAGCGTCATCATCGCGGATCATGCGGGCTGCATCGCCAATCGAATGAGCGCCTGTGGAGCACGCTGTCACGACCGAGTGATTGGGGCCCATTAAGCCATATTTGATCTGCACTTGACCCGTAACAAGATTGATCAGGCGGCCATGGACAAAATGCGGGCTAACCCGGCCAGGACCACGTTCTTTCAAAACAAGCGACTCTTTTTCAATGCCCGGCAATCCGCCAATACCTGAGCCGATAGAGCAGCCCGTGCGGCGTTTTGTTGCCTCATCAATTCCTTCAAGCCCAGCGTCTTCAAAAGCCTGACAGGCGGCATCAATGCCATAGATAATGAACGGGTCGACCTGCCGCTGAACCTTGTGGTCAACGCGTTTGTCGGGATCAAAGCCCCAAGCATGGTCTTTGTCCTTCACTTCGCAGGCGATGGTGCATTTCTGCCCCTCAGTGTCGAAACGGGTAATCGTGCCCGCGCCGCTCTCTCCTGCAATCAGGTTTTTCCAAGTGGTTTCGACATCCCCGCCAAGCGGTGTCACCAACCCCAATCCCGTTACCACCACACGGCGCATGATCTTCTCCGCTAGAAAGACAACAAGCCCGGCCCGCTATCGGGTCGGGCCTGTCATCACCTGCATGTTTGCAGGAAAATACCGCTCTGCAGGCTGTCATTCATGGCAGCCCCAAAGCAATCAAACAAAAAGAGCAGAACTCTTGGCCGCTTAGCCTTGGTGCTCATTAATGAATTTCGTCGCATCACCCACAGTAGAGATTTTCTCTGCTGCATCATCAGGGATTTCCACGCCAAACTCTTCCTCGAAAGCCATCACAAGCTCTACGATGTCGAGGCTGTCAGCGCCAAGATCGTCAATGAAGCTGGCTTCTTGGGTTACTTTGTCGCCTTCAACACCAAGGTGTTCGACAACAATTTTCTGTACGCGGTCAGCAGTGTCGCTCATAAATCGGCCCTCTGTCTCATGGGGTTAGTCTGTTACAGATGCAGTTAGGGAACCCTGTGAGCATGTGCAAGACCCCATAAAGCGTGCAATCCCCAGTTCAGGCCCCAGCTGAGGCCAGAGCTCAGGCCCCAACCAAGCCGCAAGCCAAGCTTCAGGGAGCGCTAAAAGCGAGCGCGGATTGAACGGCAAGCGCGCCAATCACATGCAAGTTGGAAGGATGCCTTATGAGCCAGAAATCAGTGCATCAGACGATGCAGGCGCTGGAACAGTTTCGAGCGGCTCTTGCGCAGCAGCGCGCCGATCAAGCTGCTCAACCGCTTTACGGCGCTCGCCGATCCGCTCCAAAGCTTCACTGGTATAAGACTTTTCGCCCAAAATCGCGATTGTCCGCATGTAGTAGCCTTCGGCCGCATCCAATGCACCCTCGCCCTCTTTGCAGACGCCAATATTGAACAAGACCGATGCTTGTTCTGCATTGTTTGCCTCCAAAGCCTCGAATGCCAAACAGGCGGCGAGCGGGTCGTGCTTGGTCATCCGAACTGCATCCTTGAATGGACGACGATCAGCCTTCTCCATGCCCTTGCGCCGCTCCAAAATGCGGATCTCTCGGCTGCGCTCAAAGGGGGCCAAGTCATAGCGAATGTAGCGAGCCACATCGCTCTTGAGGCCCGACAACATCGCGCTCGCTTCTGGGGTGCTGGATTCATCCTCGCAATATTCCTCGCGAGTGAACGAACGCACAGAATATTTGAACAATTCATTGCCAGCAGCATCGTGCATCCGAATATCGGGAAGCAATTGGACGGTCTTGCTGCGGCACGGAATAAAGGTCGTGCGGTGGCGAACACAATTGTCATTGCTGTCCTTTTCAAGGCAGCTTTTGACCTCTTTATCGGCCAGCGTATCCTCGACAATTTCATGCGACACTGAACCACTCAGCACTGCTTGCATTGCCGCATCGTCTGGCTCAACAATCGCAAACCATGGCGCGCCATTGATTTCAACGCCTTCAAGCCTGTCTTTCAGCGCAATTCCAAAGGATGGTCCTTGGCTGCCTTTTAGAGGCTCCACCGCAATGCTCTCTATCGTGATCGCGCTGTCGTCATCGGCAGGATAAATGCCTTCAACTGGCAAGACTTCTGCATGCAAAGGCGCGCCTAACAGGGCCGCTATACCAGCAATTGCACCGATAAACTTCTTGGACATGACGCCCCCCTAAAGTTTCAATACGCTCTTATGCTGATGCCTTTATTTCAGACAGATTCAACCTTCGCAAATTGAGAGTATGACAATCAGGCCAAAGCTCTAGCCAAACAGGGCACGAGAATCGCGCAAGACGATATCTTTGCGGCCTTCAAGAGCGCGCAAAATCATATATTTGTGCCATGATCCGAAAGTTATCATCGCGGTCAGACCTTGCCCGCTGATTGCATCGAGAGCGCTGTTGATCAGCGCGTTGTGAGCAGCATTGATCTGGGTCCAGCCGCCAGCGCCCAGATCAGCATCGAAATAGCGTTGATAAGGCGTCTGAGCAGCCTCAACCAGTGCATCATATTCTTGTGTGTGAATGAACGCAGGATCATCGCCTCGCCCCATTAAGGCGCGGCTGTAATTGCGGCGCGCGGCAATATGCTCTGCCCATTGCTGAGAGCGCGCAGAATCGCGCTGGATGGCGCGCAAAGCAGCGGTTCGGTTGCTAGCGATTTCCTGCGTCCATCCTGCGGTTGGGATGATTTCAAAATCAAGCGATCGGGTAAGCGGAAAGACCACATCAGTGTATTCAGGGAAAGCTTGCGAGCGGCGCTCTGTCACTCTGCCTGTTTCGCGAAAGCTGCGATAGGCCTCGGCGATGCTAGCCGGAGGAAGCTCCGCCAAAATCTGACTTGGCGCAGCCCGGCGAATAGCTTTTTCAAGCACACCCAGCGAGTAAGCCGTACTGGTGCGGTGGGTCGAGTGGATTGTACCAAGCAGATAGAGCTGGGTTAGGCCATTGCTGCCCGTTCGCTTTGTCGAAGCAGCAGTCCGCGCCAATTGCGCGGGCGCGCAGCCCGACAATGCGATAGAGCCTGCTGCAAATGCAGCGCCGATCATGGTTCTACGCGAGAGTGTCATGATGGATCCTTCGCGCAAAATCAGGCCTTAGTTACTCTTTAGGAGCCGTTTTCGGCGGCTCAACGGTCTTCAGGCACAATTCGCGCAACTGGCTAGGCAAGGCTTTGGATGGTGCATGCATCATCAAATCTTCGCCTTTTTGGTTGAGCGGGAAGGCAATGACTTCGCGGATCGCCTCTTCACCGGCAAGCAGCATCACAATCCGGTCAATCCCGGGCGCAGAACCACCGTGCGGCGGTGCGCCCAGTTTGAAGGCCTCGATCATACCGCCAAAATTCGCATCCACATCGTCTTGCGAGTATCCAGCCAGTTCAAAAGCCTTATACATAATATCGGGCCGGTGGTTCCGGATCGCGCCAGAGCTCAGCTCGTAACCATTGCAGACAATGTCATATTGCCACGCCAGAATATCGAGCGGGTCTTTGCTTTCCAGCGCTTCCATCTCGCCCTGCGGCATAGAAAACGGGTTGTGGCTGAAGTCGATCTTTTTCGCGTCCTCGTCATATTCATACATGGGGAAGTCGACGATCCAGCAGAATTTGAAGCAATCCGCCTCGATCAGATCGAGCACTTCGCCAACGCGTGTACGTGCGGCTCCGGCAAGCTTGGCAGCGTCTTTTTCTTTGCCCGCTGCAAAGAACAATCCGTCATTCTCGCCAAGACCAAGCTCGTCATAGAGCTTCGCCATATTCTCAGGCCCGTGGTTCTTCGCAATCGGCCCGCCAAATTCGCCGCTCTTGCGTGTGACATAGCCAAGGCCTGCAAAGCCTTCCTTGCGAGCCCAATCGTTCATTTCGTCGAAGAATTTGCGGCTCTTCTCATTGGTATTGGGCGCAGGGATCACGCGGACCACACCGCCGCTGCCAACGATCTTTTCAAACAGGCCAAAGCCCGATTTTTCAAAATGGCTGGTCACATCGCTGATAATCAGAGGATTGCGCAAATCAGGCTTGTCGCTGCCATATTTGAGCATCGCCTCAGCATAGGGGATGCGCGGGAAGTCGCCCGATTTGGTGACTGTCTTGCCATCGGCAAATTCTTCAAAGACGCCAGCAAGCACGGGTTCCAAGGCTTGGAACACATCCTCTTGCGTGACAAAGCTCATTTCGAAATCGAGCTGGTAAAACTCTAGACTGCGGTCAGCGCGCAAATCTTCATCGCGGAAACACGGCGCGATTTGGAAATAGCGGTCAAAGCCCGACACCATCAGCATCTGTTTGAACATTTGCGGAGCCTGCGGCAGCGCATAGAAATTGCCGGGATGCATACGGCTTGGCACAAGAAAATCGCGAGCGCCCTCTGGCGAGGATGCGGCCAAAATCGGCGTCTGAAACTCGGTGAAATCCTGCGCGATCATGCGTTGGCGCAAGGATGTAATAACCTTGGAACGCAGCATAATGTTGCGATGCATCGTCTCGCGGCGCAAATCGACAAAACGGTATTTGAGGCGAATATCCTCGGGATAATCCTGCTCGCCAGCAACTGGCAGGGGCAATTCTTCTGCGCGGCTTTGGACATTGGCTGACCGAGCAAAAACCTCGATTGCGCCCGTTGGCAGATTGGAGTTCACTGTCTCTGCGCTGCGCGCCTTTACCTCGCCATCAATGGTGACAACCGATTCCAGCTTGAGCGAATCGAGCAATTCAAGCGCGGGCGAATCTTCATCCGCCACAATCTGCGTCATCCCATAGTGATCGCGCAGATCGACGAACAACACGCCGCCATGATCGCGCTTCTTATGGACCCAGCCCGACAAACGGACCGTTTCGCCGACATGGGCCTGCTCTAACTGTGAACAAGTGTGGCTGCGATAGACGTGCATCTAAATTCTTTCCAATTTTCTGGCTATGGCCCTAAGGCGTGTGCAATTGAGTTGCGCAATATGTTGGCGAGTGCCTTTGCCACAGCGGCCTTGCGAAGAACAGGGCATAAGACAAGAGCTGTCTGAATAGGGCGCGGCTAACAGGCGATGCAGCTGTTTTTGTCAAGGCCAGCTTCGGGGCTAGCTTCAGGGGCAGCGTCAGGGCAACCGTCAGAGGCAGCCTTGCGAACAGCATAAAGGCGCAAGGCCTTGAACAAACCAAACTGGGCCAAGCCAAATTCGGTGGGTGGCCCGCCAAAATGGGCTTCAGCCCGAAAGCGGCACTCCGCTTAAACGAAAAAGAACCAGTACTATGAAAATTCA
>CAZTFZ010000003.1:10094-22730 GCA_964613105.1 uncultured Porphyrobacter sp.
AGCCCGAAAGCGGCACTCCGCTTAAACGAAAAAGAACCAGTACTATGAAAATTCATGACCTGATTACGACAACCGACAAATTGGCCGAATTGTGCGAGCGATTGGCAACCCATGATTTCGTCGCGGTCGACACAGAATTCATGCGCGAAAACACCTATTGGCCTGAACTGTGCCTAGTGCAGATCGGCAATGAGGAAGAGGCAGCGGCGGTCGATCCTTTGGCAGAGGGGCTGGATTTGACCCCCATGCTCGACCTTTTGACGAAAAATCATGATGTGCTCAAAATCTTCCACGCTGGCGGTCAGGATGTGGAGATTATCTACAATCTGACGGGCACGACCCCCACCCCCATCTTTGACACGCAAATCGCAATGATGGCGATCAGCCAGTCCGAACAAATCGGCTATGCCAACCTTGTTGAAAGCTGGCTTGGTTTTACCATCGACAAGGGCGCTCGCTTTACCGATTGGAGCCGCAGGCCGCTCACTGAACGGCAAATCGAATATGCTATTGGCGATGTGACGCATCTGGCGAAGATATTCCCGATGATCCTCGACAAGCTGGTTAAAACCGGCCGAGGCGCTTGGCTCAATGCCGAGATGGAGAAACTTGCCGATCCTGCCAATTACAAACTCGAGGCGGGCAATGCATGGAAACGGCTGCGTTCTCCGGGGCGCAATCCTCAGGTTCTGGGCCGCCTAAAGGCGCTCGCTGCATGGCGCGAGGATGAGGCTCAGCACAAGAATATTCCGCGTGGTCGGATCATGCGGGACGAGACTTTGGCCGATGTTGCCAGTCACCCGCCCAAGAAGCAGGCTGATCTTGGCAAGGTGCGCGGGCTTTCCAACGCTTGGCGCGACAATGACATTGGCAAAAGGCTGATGAAATGCATCGAGCAGTCAGAGCCACTGCCCAAAGATGAAATGCCGCAAAAGATGAAACGCGGCGCGCCTTTGGGTAAAGAGGGTGCATTGGTGGCTGATTTGCTCAAGCTTTTGCTCAAAATCCGGTCGCGAGAAATCGATATTGCCTCGCGGCTTTTGACCCGTTCTGATGAGTTGGAATCGCTTGCAGCGGGCCTTCGCGATCTGCCTATCTTGAAAGGCTGGCGGCGCGATGTTTTCGGCAGCGAGGCTTTGGATTTGGTCGAGGGCAAGCTCGCCTTTGCGGTTGAGAACGGCAAGCTCAAAATGACGCATGTCGATGATGACAAGCCATCTGAGAAAGCGCCAAACGACGCAGACGAGACGGACAGTCAAAGTTGAGCACCTATTTGCCCACCATAAAGCAGCTGCAATATCTGGTCGCGCTGCATGAGCATGGCCATTTTGGCCGCGCGGCAGAGGCAAGCTTTGTCTCGCAATCAACGCTATCCTCAGGGATCCGCGAGTTGGAAAGCCTGCTCGGCATAACTCTGGTTGAACGCAGCCGCCGCGTCGTTCGCTTCACAGCGCTCGGCAATGGCGTGGTCGAGAAAGCCCACCGTATCCTGCGCGAAGCAGAGGAATTGTCCGACCTTGTGAAGGCCTCGGGCAAGCCGCTTGCCGGACAAATTCGCATGAGTGTGATACCTACGATTGCGCCCTTCCTTTTGCCCCGCATCCTGCCGCGATTGCGTAGGGAACGACCCGAACTCAAGCTGTTCCTGCGCGAAGAGACCAGCCAGGATGCGGTCAAATCGCTGCAACATGGGCGGGTGGATTGCGTGCTGTTGGCCCTGCCTTATGACACTGGCGAGGTTGGAGCCGCGCATATTGCCGATGATCCGCTCTATGTGGCTTTCCCAAAAGACGATCCGCGCGATCCGCCCGAAACCATTGACCCCAAGATGATCGACGAAGGGCGCTTGCTTCTGCTCGAGGATGGTCACTGCTTGCGCGATCACGCTTTGGGGGCTTGCAATCGCCCTGAATTGAGCGCCAGTGCAGCGATGATTGGCACCAGCCTGCACACTTTGGTGCAAATGGTCGACAATAATCTTGGCCTCACCATGCTGCCCAAAATGGCGCTGGATGCAGGGGTGCTGGCAGGAACAGAGGTGGTCGCAAGGCCGCTCAAATCTGCGCAAGCCTCCCGCGAGATTGCGCTGATATGGCGCAAGAACTCTCCGCGTGAGGATGACTTTGAACTGCTCGCAGAGGAATTGCGCGAGGGTTAGGCGCTGCCCCAGCCCAAAGTCCTCAGTCCATATGCTTTAGGCCAACCCGCAAGTAATCCCAGCCAGTGATCAGCGTCAGGATTGCTGCGCCCCACAATGACCAAATCCCAACCGTATGCGGGACATTGAACACGCGATCAAAGCCTTCCACATTCCAGCCGGGCAAAGCGCCCGCCAAAATCAGCGCGCCAAGCGAGAGCATTTGGAAAGTCGTTTTCCACTTGGCCAATTGCGAGACCGGCACAGAAATTTGCAAGCTGCCCAGAAATTCACGCAGGCCCGATACCGCGATCTCGCGGACCAGAATAATAAGCCCGGCGATCACATGGAAATCCCCAGCGACAGGCCCGCGCAGCCATCCCTGTGCCGTCAAAACCAAGATCACGGCTGCAACCATGATCTTGTCAGCAATGGGATCAAGGAAAATGCCAAGCTTCGACACGGTCCCGCTAGAACGCGCCAAATAGCCATCGAAATAGTCGGTTATGCCCATCAAGCCATAGAGCAAGAAGGCCAAAGCATAGCCCAATTGCCATGTCGGCCACCACAAGAGGAAAGCCAATAAAGGCACAGCGCCAATTCGCGAAAGCGTCAGAATATTGGGTAAAGTTAGCATGTCCGGGCTGCCATAGCGATGAAATGGCGCGGGCAAAAGCCGCACAATTAGCTTGCCCGCAACCTTTGCTGCTATAAACACGTCAAAAGCGTTAGGGGAACGCTGCGGGACGGATCATGGCGCACATCATGGCAACACCATTATGACAACCACAACGCAGCTCTTGCGGCAAAGGCGGTTTCTGCCTTTGTTTATCACGCAATGGTTCAACGCCTTTAACGACAATCTGTACAAGACCGCGATGGTGCTGTTCGTCGTTTATGCGGTTTATAACTCCACCGAGGATGAGACGCTGTTTAGCGGGATCGCCTCGGCTCTGTTTATTTTGCCCTATGTCCTGTTTTCAGCGCTAGCGGGACAATTGGCCGATATGCGCGACAAAGCCGCGATCATTCGCACGGTCAAAATGTGCGAGATTGGCCTTATGCTGCTGGGCGCAGCGGGGCTTTATATGGCATGGCAGGGCATTGCGACGCACACATTTGCAATCCCCCTTTTGCTCGCAGCCCTGTTTCTAACGGGCCTGCAATCGACTTTTCTTGGCCCGATTAAATATGCGATCTTACCGCAGCATTTGAAATCAGAAGAAGTGCTGGCGGGAACCGGCCTGATTGAGGCTGCTACCTATGTGGCGATTCTGGCAGGCACCATTTTGGCAGGCTGGATCAAGGTTGAAACAGCCATGTGGATGATCGTGGTCACCGCAGTTTTGGGCTATATCTCCAGCCGCAATGTGCCCTCTGCGCCGCCTTTGGGCGCGGTAGAGCCGATTGATTGGAACCTGTGGCGAGCCTCCAAAAAACTGATCCGATCAACCATGGCGGATAAGCAGATATGGCTAGCGATTATCGCTATCAGCTTTTTCTGGACGATTGGGGCCGTGCTCTTCATCCAGTTCCCGCCGCTCGCTAAGAATGTGCTCTATGCCAGCCCGCAAGTCGCTAGCCTCTTTCTCGTGATGTTCTCTGTCGGGGTTGCGGTCGGATCGGTCAGCATCAACATGCTGCTAAAAGGCAAGGTATCCGCGCGCTTCGCCCCTGCATCAGTTATAGTCATGGGCCTGTTTGTGGTCGCGTTCTATTTGCTTGTGCGCAATTGGAACGGCGCCTCTGACCAAGGCCTGCTCGAGATCACGCAATTCATCCAGCAGCCACTCGCATTTGCACTCTTGCTGTCCTTGTTGGGTATTTCAGTGGCTGGTGGGATGTTCGTTGTGCCGCTCTACGCTTTCCTCACCACTCGCTGCGCGCCCGATCAAGCAGCGCGGATCATTGCGGCGAACAATATCGTCAATTGCGGGTGCATGGTGGGCGGATCGGTTGCCTCGATCGTCTTAACAGCGCTGGGCGTCTCGATCATAGAGCAAGTTTTGATGAGCGCGCTTATGTGCCTAATCTCGGCATATCTTGGCAAACGCTTGCTAGGTGCAGAGCGCGCCGAAGCGTTAGAAGCCTAAAATTCCAACGGGTTTTGTAGGCTGGCTTGAAGCTAGGCTAGAAAAGCGAGCGCAGCAGCGAGCGTCGCAAAATACGTGGTCGCAAAGCCTCGAACATCGCTGGCGGTGAGACGCCAGAAAGGCACGTTTTTGGCCGGAGCCTGCTTCTCATCGGACGGCTCACCATCGCCTTCCACCTTGAATACATGGGGCGGGAGACTAGCACGAAAAGGGTTCCGTGCGCTCTCTTGGGTTAGGACTAATGCTCTTCTCATAGAAGCCTATTAACCCGATCGTAACCATTGTCACATGCCGGTAACCGCGCTTGCCCCGCGTTGGGACGAAATGACAGGCCTCGTTCATAATTGCGCCCTCGATCACGCCTTCGTCAGCCTGCTGCAAATTGCCTAATTGTCCCCGCGCGCTTATCTGTAAACGTTATGAACGCTCAGGAACCCCCTTTTGCTTCGCCGCAAACCGCTGCGCAGGTCCTCGCTCAATGCCTGCTCGCCCAAGGCTGTGATCGGATATTCACCGTTCCGGGCGAGAGCTTTCTGCCTGTTCTCGATGCTTTGCATGAATTGCCCCAAATCGACCTTGTCACTTGTCGGCAAGAAGGCGGCGCGGCCTTCATGGCCTGCGCTGACGGCGCAATGACAGGCAGGCCGGGGATCTGCTTTGTAACGCGCGGTCCAGGCGCAACCAACGCCAGCATTGGCGTGCATGTTGCGATGCAGGATTCCCAGCCAATGATCTTGTTTGTGGGCGATGTTGACCGATCCATGCGCGAGCGCGAAGGGTTTCAAGAGGTGGATTTTCCCGCCATGTTTGCGCCTCTTTGCAAATGGGCAGCGCGGATTGATGATGCGAGCCGCGTGCCTGAATTTATCGAGCGAGCTTACAGCACAGCAATGTCAGGCAGACCCGGTCCTGTTGTTTTGGCTTTGCCCGAGGATATGCTGAACGAGAAAATAGAGGCAGATTGTGTCAGCCCTCTTGTTAAGCGTCCAAGGCAAATGCCCGATCCTGCGGATATGGCGCAAATGCTTGCGCTAATTGGCGCTGCAAAAAGCCCGATAGCGATTATCGGCGGAGCGGGCTGGAACGCAAAGACGCGCGATCATTTTCAAGAGTTTGCCGAAAGGCTTCGGCTTCCGGTCGCAACCGCCTTTCGCCGCCAAGATGCTATCAGCCCGCAAAGCCCTGTCTATGCCGGCAATCTTGGCTATGGCCCAAGCCCCGCTTTGGTCGAGCGCATTAGAACATCAGATTGCATCCTTGCTGTCGGTGCGCGCTTGGGCGAGGCGACAACCGATGGCTATACTATTCCTTCCATCATGCCGACAGCCGATGCCAGCGCGCGACAGCTCATCCATGTCCACCCTGACCCGAATGAGTTAGGTCGGGTCTATCGGGCCGACCTTGGTATTTGTGCTGGAGTCGAAGAATTTGCGCAAGGCGCAGCGGGTTTAGAGATCGCCAACCCGCTGCCATCTGCAATCGGTCAATCAGCTCATGATGATTGGCTCACTTGGGCAACGCCGCAGCCTGGCTCTCACGAGCTAGACATGGGTCTATGCGTCGCCGCAATGCGCGAAGCCTTGCCCGCCGACGCGATCATCTGCAATGGCGCTGGCAATTTTGCCGGATGGTGGCATCGCTATTGGCATTATGATGGCTTTCCAACGCAGCTTGCCCCAACCGCAGGCGCAATGGGTTATGGCGTGCCAGCCGCAGTGGCCGCCAGCTTGCGTTTTCCCAATCGAACCGTGGTTGCGGTTGCAGGGGATGGCGATTTTCTGATGAACGGTCAGGAATTGGCGAGCGCCCATCAGCATGGCTGCGATATGCTGGTGATTGTTGTTGATAATAGCGCCTATGGAACAATCCGCATGCATCAAGAACGCAAGTTTCCTGCGCGCGTCTCAGCAACCCAATTGGTCAATCCCGACTTTGCCGCTTTGGCCATGGCTTATGGCAAACATGATCCGCAAATGGCTTGGTCGGCTCGCGCGCAGACAACTGCCGAATTTGTCGCGGCTTTGAAAGAAGCGAAATCGCGCAAAGGTGTTCGGCTTATTCATTGCGTGATAGATATTGAGCAATTGGCAGCAAGCGGAGCCAGCGTAAGCGGATTGCGATCACGCTAGCCCGCACTAACCGCTGTTTATACGCACTTAAGCGGCACTTAAGTCGCGCTTAGGCGGCTGTGTAGCCAGCCATCTCGCAAATGACCGCCCATTCCTGAGGGGTAATCTCGGCCACCGAAAGCCGCGACAAACGCACCAATTCGCAATTCTCCAGCCGAGGATCAGCCTTGATCTGCTGCAAAGTCACCGCGCGATCAAATTTGACCACAGGTTTAAACTTAACCGCTGCCCATTTGCCCGTTTCATCGGTCGGATCGAGAATGCCATTAACGCTAACCTGGCAAATTCCTACCACCTCTAGCCCCTCGCGCGAGTGGTAGAAAAATGCTTGATCCCCGACCTCCATCGCGATGAGATTGTTCTTTGCGCGGTGATTGCGCACACCATCCCAAACCTCTTCCTTATCGCGAACAAGATCGTCCCAACTGTATTTGAAAGGCTCTGATTTCACCAACCAAAAACGCGCCATATTGCCTCACTTCTAAATCATGGATCGCAAGTGTCTGTGCCGATCCAACAAGCCAAATTTGAAATGGTTTAGCGCAATCCAAGGACATTCCACAGCCCCTCGCGATATCCAATTAACCGAATTTTGGTCTTAGCCGGGCATAGGAGGCTCCATATGACTGGGGGCGGGCCTCGGTTGATCGAGTTGGGGACGCAAACGCTTGTCAGAGCGGCCAGAAACATTTTGGGATGCAATTGCCGATAGGTTTTCGGCAAGCAGCAAGGCTAAGCGCGATTTTCTCGCCTATGGCATTGCTATAAGCGCAATCATCCTGTTTGTTGGCACAGGCGGAGCGTTGTTGCCGCAAATTATTGCTGCATGGAAAGGCATTTCTAGCCAGCCCGACATCCTCCTACTCAATGCAATGTTGCTCAATATTGCTTTGATTATGCTTGGCTTTTCACGCTTTCGCACCATCAAGGACGAGCTCGAAACCCGCCGCCGATCCGAGGAAGAAGCCCGCAAGCTTGCCGAGATTGATGCGCTGACCGGATGCTACAATAGGCGCAGCATCAATGAGGCTATCGCCGGGCTCCTAGGCTCTGCGCAAGCCAGAGGTCAATGCGTCGCAACGATGCTCATCGACCTCGATAATTTCAAACAGGTCAATGATGTAAACGGCCACAATACTGGCGATCAAGTCCTCAAAGTTGCGGCCAAACGGCTGGGCGACAGCCTGCCCGCTGATGCCCTCTTAGCCCGTTTAGGCGGCGATGAATTCGCCTGCGCCATTGCCTTTAACCCCCATCAAGCAGAACGAATTGAACATCTCGCCTCGTTGATGATTGAAAAGGTCGCCGAGCCAATCAAACTTGGCAAACTCACCACGCAAGTCACAATGTCGGTCGGAATAGTGAACAGCGCCGATGTCCCACTAGAGGATTGGGCGCCCTACGATGCAGACCATGCGCAACAGCTCGTCCACAAAGCCGACATTGCAATGTATCACTCCAAAAAACAGGGCAAGAACAGGTTCTTCTGGTTCGAATCCCAGATGGAGCATGAGCTGCGCTTCCGCAATGATTTGGAAAGCGGCATTCGCAAAGGCGTATTGGCTGGCGAATTCACGCCCTTTTACGAACAGCAGGTCGATGTGGAAACTGGGCAGCTGTTGGGTTTCGAAATGCTTGCTCGCTGGGAATCGCCAGAAATGGGTCTCGTCGGGCCGGAAGTTTTCATTCCCGTCGCAGAAGAAATCGGTGTTATCGCTGATTTGTCAGAGCGGCTCATCGCGCAAGCATTTGAAGATGCAAAAGAATGGCACCCAGACCTGACTTTATCGGTCAATATTTCGCCAGTGCAATTGCGCGACCCTTGGTTCTCGCAAAAGCTGGTCAAAATGCTGGTGAAGCACAATTTCCCACCTTCGCGCTTGGATATTGAGATCACCGAGAGCTGCCTGCACGACAATATTGGCATGGTCCGCACAATGATCACCAGCCTGCAAAATCAGGGAGTTGGCGTGAGCCTCGATGATTTCGGGACTGGATATTCCAGCCTTGCTCAATTGCGCAGCCTGCCCTTTGACCGGATCAAAATTGACCGCAGCTTCATTCAGGATTTGGAGCATGAAGGCGCGGCTGAAAAGCTTGTGGATGCGATCGTATCCATGGGCGAAGGCCTTGATATGCCCATAACCGCTGAGGGGATTGAAAATCCTGAAATCCTGAGTGTTCTTAAGAAAATGGGGCATTTGAAAGGCCAAGGCTATCACTATGGCAAGCCGGAGCCTGCTGATGCTGTGATTGAGCGGCTGGCAAAGACGCAATTGCTTGCCGAAACGGCTGACGATGCCCCGCCCGAGGAAAGGCTTTCGGACAGTGAGCCTAAACCGCGCAAACAGGCTCTCAAAAAAACGCGCTGAGACCAAACGCACGTTCCGCTAGCTCAATCACCAAAAGCAGCTGAGACTGGACGCAAAGCCCCTTCGTGCATAAATGCACCCTCATGCCCAGCGCACTCACTCAAACGCCTTTCACCAAGATGCATGGCCTTGGAAACGACTTCGTCGTGCTGGATGCGCGCGAGACCGCCCTGCCCGCGATCACGCAAGGCTTTGCAAAGGCCATTGCCGACCGGCACAGCGGGATTGGCTGCGACCAATTCATCGTGCTGGAGCCATCGGACCATTGCGACCTCAAAATGCGGATATTCAATGCCGATGGCGGCGAGGTTGAGGCTTGCGGCAATGCCACCCGCGCTGTCGCCATGTTCCATGGGCAAAAGGCCAGCATCGAAACCGCTGGCGGGATCCTTCACGTTAGCCCGCAAGATGGCGGCGCCAGCGTCGATATGGGCATCCCGCGCTTTGAGTGGGAGGCAATCCCGCTGGCCTATGCGATGGACACGCTCACCATGCCGCTTGCTTGGCCAATTGGCAGCACTGAACTGAACGCGCCTGTGGCTGTCAATGTCGGCAATCCGCATGCTGTTTTTTTCACCGAGGATTGCGACGCTGTCGCGCTCGATGAAATCGGGCCGATTATTGAACATGACAGCGTCTTTCCCGAAAGAGTGAACGTCAATCTAGCGACCGTCACCAGCCGCTCACATTTGCGCCTGAGAGTGTGGGAGCGCGGTGTAGGCCTAACACTGGCTTGCGGCACAGGGGCTTGCGCCGCAGCGATTGCGGCCATGCGGCGCGGGCTTACAGACCGCACAGTCACAGTCTCGCTTCCGGGCGGTGATTTGTCGATTGAATGGAACGAAGACGAGCGGATCATAATGAGCGGGCCAGCGCAGACGAGTTTTCGCGGGCACTTCATCTGGGAAGACTTTGCGGGCGAGAACAGCGCGTGAGCACACATTCTGAAGGCGCGGACTCTCAGCCCCCCAATCCTCAGGGTGCAGAGATCATCTCGCTCGGCTGCCGCCTCAATCTGTCCGAAAGCGAACGCATCCGAGCGATGCTCAGCAAAGAACAGGGCATGGTCGTGGTCAATAGCTGCGCTGTCACAAGCGAGGCTGTGCGCCAAACCCGCCAAGCCATCCGCAAAGCGCGCAAGGCCAATCCCGACGCCCGGCTTTTGGTGACAGGCTGTGCCGCTGATATTGAGCGCGAACAAATCGCTGCCATGCCAGAGGTCGATGGCCTCATCGCCAATCAGACCAAACTTGATCCGCGAGCATGGAATGTCCCGCCATCGGCCCAAATCGCAGACACTCTGGTAAAGCACACCCGCGCCTTTATCGCGGTGCAAAACGGCTGCGATCACGCCTGCACATTTTGCGTTATCCCTCAAGGGCGCGGCCCAAGTCGCTCGCTGACCATCGCTCAGGTCTTGTATGAGGTGGAGCAGCACTTAGCCGCAGGTGCGGCTGAAATCGTGCTAACTGGCGTCGATGTTACGAGCTGGGGCCATGACCTTGCGGGCACTCCGCCATTGGGCTCGCTCGTGGCAGCGATCCTTGACGAATTCCCAGAACTTGCCCGGCTGCGTATGTCCTCGCTCGATGGGGTTGAGATTGACGAAAAACTGATCGAGCTGTTTCAAAGCGAAGAGCGTCTCATGCCGCATGTGCATTTGTCGCTGCAACATGGCGCTGACCTGATTTTAAAGCGCATGAAGCGCCGCCATTTGCGCGCAGATGCGGCACGTTTGGTGCGCCGGTTGAAAGACGCACGCCCGCAAATTGCCATTGGCGCTGATCTGATGGCAGGATTTCCCACCGAAACCGCCGAGCACCACGCGGACAATCTTTCAATCATTCGCGAGCTTGATCTGGTTCACGGCCATATCTTCCCCTTCTCGCCGCGCCCCGGCACGCCAGCGGCCCTCATGCCGCAGACCGATCGACGCCTCGTGAAAGAGCGGGCCAGCCAATTGCGCCAAGCTGTCACACAGACGCGCACTGAGTGGCTAAAGACAATGGTTGATACGCCGCTCAGCGTCCTCGCTGAAAGCGATGGCACAGGCTATGCAGAAAACTTCGCGCGGGTCGCTTTGCCCCATGGCATAGCGCGCGGCACCATTGTGCCTGTCACTCCGCGCACAGTTGAAGAGGGTCTTCTGCGATGAGTGATGAGGCGAAGAATGAGGCTCCTCCCGGTACAACTTGGGCAGAGCGGCTGCTTGGCGGCTTTAAGAAGACCTCTGAGCGCTTGACCGAAAACCTCACCAGCGTCGTTGGCACCGCCAAGCTGGATGATGCGACATTGGACGATGTTGAAGACGCTCTCATCATGTCAGACCTTGGCCCATCGGCTGCTGCCCGCATCCGCGCTAAGCTGACAGAAAAGCGCTTTGGCCTCGAAATCTCGCCCGATGAGCTGAAAGAGGCGGTCGCAGAGGAAATCGCAGCGATCTTGCGCCCCGTCGCAAAACCGCTGGAAGTGACTGCGTTCCCGCGCCCGCAAGTGGTGCTGGTGATCGGCGTTAATGGCTCTGGCAAGACAACCACCATCGCCAAGCTCGCGCATCTCTTTCAAGAGGATGATTACGAGGTATTGCTGGCCGCTGGTGACACTTTCCGCGCTGCGGCGATTGGCCAGCTTGCGACATGGGCTGAACGGATTGATGTGCCGCTTGTGCGCGGACCAGAAGGCGGGGACCCTGCAGCCATCGTGTTTGATGCCGTCAAGCAAGCAACCGACACTGGCATTGATGCGCTGGTCGTCGACACCGCAGGCCGCTTGCAAAACAAGACCGAGCTGATGGACGAGCTTGAAAAAATTCGCCGAGTGCTCGGGCGTCTCAATCCAGAGGCTCCGCATGATGTGGTGCTGGTGCTCGATGCCACCAATGGCCAAAATGCGCTGTCGCAGATCGATGTCTTTAAAGAGGTCGCAGGCGTCACTGGCCTTGTTATGACCAAGCTTGATGGCACAGCGCGCGGAGGCGTTCTTGTGGCCGCAGCAGAGCAATATGGCCTGCCGATCCATGCCATTGGCGTGGGCGAGAAAATCGACGATTTGCGTCCCTTTGACCCTGAATTGGTCGCCCGCTCTATCGCTGGCATAGCCTAGGAAAACCTGCATGAGTTCCAACATTTCAGAGCCTGCGCAAGACGCGCAAAAGCCCAAATCAGGCTGGCTCAATATTCTGGTTGATTACGGCCCCTTGCTGGTATTTTTGGGCGTTTATAAGCTCTCATCACCAGACGAACCTGGCCCGCTGGGAGAGATCGCAGCCGTGATCCAAGGCACAATCGCCTTTATGATCGCAGCCGTCATTGCGCTGGTGTTTTCGCGCTGGAAGTTCGGCAAAATCTCGCCAATGTTGATGCTCTCTACCGCGCTGATCGTTGGCTTTGGCGCGATGACCATTTGGCTGCAAGACGCCAAATTTATCCAGATCAAACCCACCGCGATCTACGTCATGTTCGGGGTCGCATTGTTGATCGGCTATTGGCGCGGCAAGGCCTTGCTGCAAATCCTGCTGGAGGCCGCTTTTGATGGAGTGGACGAAGAAGGCTGGCTGAAACTGTCGCGCAATTGGGGCCTGTTTTTCCTCGTGCTCGCTGGCATTAACGAGGTCATGCGCGCGCAATTTAGCTTTGAGACGTGGCTCTGGGCAAAGCTCTGGGTGTTTATGCCGCTGTCCTTTATCTTCACCTTCACCCAATTGCCGATGCTGCTGAAACACGGGCTGGATGTGGGCCAGGACGAAGAAGCGGAAGAAGCGTCTTAAGCGCGGCTTAGATGCGCTTTAAGTGCGGTTAGCGCCCAGTTAGCGTGCGGCTAACACTCTCATAACACGCCGCCAAAACCGCTCCTAAATCTCGACCTGACTGCCCAGCTCGACCACGCGATTGGTGGGCAGGCCAAAG
>CAZTFZ010000003.1:22830-24744 GCA_964613105.1 uncultured Porphyrobacter sp.
CTAAATCTCGACCTGACTGCCCAGCTCGACCACGCGATTGGTGGGCAGGCCAAAGAACTCCATCGCGGTCGCTGCATTCCTCAGCATCCAAGCAAATATCTTCTCGCGCCAGATCGGCATTCCCGGCTTGTCTGATGGCAGCAAGGTCTGGCGGCTAAGGAAGAAGCTGGTCTGCATCATATCAAACTCGCCCCCGCATTGCTCCATCTCTTTGAGGCCGAGCGGCACATTCGTCTCTTCCATAAAGCCGTAATGCAGGATCGCGCGATAGAACCCATCGCCCAGATCATGATATTCGCAGCGCGCTGCAGGGTCGACATAAGGCACATCGCCAATATCAACCGTCAGGATCACCACCCGTTCGTGCAGCACCTTATTGTGCTTGATATTGTGGAGCAGTGCAGAGGGAACGCCCGCCGTGCTCGATGCCATGAAAATCGCTGTGCCGGGAACGCGGGTCGCGCTGTTCTTTGCCGATTTGGCAAAGATCTCGATTGGCAAAGCAACCTCTGTCATCCGCTCGCGCATAAGCTTGCGACCATGCGCCCAAGTCGTGAGCAGCGTAAAGGCGATGAAGCCGACCATAAGCGGGAACCAGCCGCCTTGGGGAACCTTGGTGAGGTTAGCCGCGAAATACGCGCCATCGACGATCAAGAAGATCAGCACGACGGGCGCTGCATACCACCATTTCCACTTCCAAACGCCGATCAGCAAAACGCCCATGAGCAGCGTATCAATGGTGACAGCGCCAGTCACCGCAATACCGTAAGCGCTGGCGAGGTTGGAAGAGTTCTGGAAGGTCAAGACCAGCAATATAACCGCGAGCATCAAAGCCCAATTGACGATGGGGATGTAAATCTGGCCCGTTTCGGTTTCCGATGTGTGACGGATCGAAAGGCGCGGAATATAGCCCATTTGGATCGCTTGGTGGGTGATCGAAAAGGCGCCCGAGATTACCGCTTGGCTGGCGATAAAGGTTGCGATGGTCGCAAGGAAAACCAGCGGCAAACGCCATTCTTCGCTCGCAAGGTAAAAGAACGGGCTTTGGATCGCCTGCACCGCCTCTGCTTGCGGCAAGCCAATAATCATCGCGCCTTGGCCAAAATAATTGAGCAGCAGGCACGGCATGACAAAGCCGAACCAAGACAAGCGCATAGGCCCTCGACCAAAATGCCCCATGTCGGAATAAAGCGCCTCTGAGCCAGTCACCGCCAGCACCACAGAGCCAAGCGCCAAGAACGCCAGCCAGCCGTCGAGAATGAAGAAATTGACTGCGTGATAGGGGTTCAAAGCCCATAGAACTTCGGGGGTGTTGACGATTTGCCAGCCCCCCAAAAGCGCAATGACCGTGAAGTAGACGATCATGACAGGCGCAAACAAAGCGCCAACCTTGGCTGTCCCGCGCTTTTGGATCATGAATAGGCAGACCAGCAGGCCCAGCGCGATTGGGATGACGTAAGGCTCAAGCCCCTCGTCCACCACCGTCAGCCCTTCGACCGCAGACAGCACCGAGATTGCAGGCGTAATCATGCTGTCGCCATAGAAAAGCGAGGTCGCAAAGACGCCCAAGAGCACCGCCACCCAGCCATATTTTTGCTTGCTAATATGGCTGGAGATGAGCGCGACGAGAGCAAGGCTGCCGCCCTGCCCCTTGTTATCAGCGCGCATCAAAATGGTCACATATTGGATCGCAACGACCAGCGTCATCGACCAGAAAATGAGGCTTATAACGCCCAGCACATGCGCCGTATCGAGCGCCAAGGGATGCGGGCCAACGAATGTCTCGCGAAACGCATAGAGCGGGCTTGTGCCAATATCGCCAAATACAATCCCGATCGCGCCCACTGCCAGAGCGGTTTTGCCAGCCGCTTTGCCGCCATGACGGGCCCCACCATCAGCTGGGCCATCGGTTGC
>CAZTFZ010000003.1:24844-33385 GCA_964613105.1 uncultured Porphyrobacter sp.
TGCCAGCCGCTTTGCCGCCATGACGGGCCCCACCATCAGCTGGGCCATCGGTTGCAGGCGCAGCCGTTCCAGCGGGCACAGCACCACTAGCGCCCCCATTGCCAGCGGGCCCATTGGTTCGGCTTTCGCTCATCGGGGCTCAGATGGCCAAGAAAGGGTAATTGGGCTCATAAATGCACCGGTTACATTTGAAAGCGGCGGCGCTAGCAGCAAGTCTTGTGCACTGCAACTTAACCGGCTCTAACTGGCCCATTGCGCACAGCTAGCGCGCTTATTGCGTCGGAGGTAAAGTCGTGCCTTTAGCTGGGGGCGTCTGACTAAGCCCAGACTGGCTCACCCCTGACGCATTGAGCATAGCGTCAAGTCGGCCCAGTCTTTCAGCCAAGACTGGCCTCCATTCGGCATCATCGGGCGCTTCTTCCAAAAGCTGCGCCCAAATTGCTCGCGTCCGGCCCGGCTCTCCTGCACGCAGGAAACCAAGCCCGACAAAATAAGCGGGCGCTGGATTGCCCGGCAAAACCTTCTCACCCTGCGCATAGGCATAAAGCGAAGCGGCGGTCAGCTGGCCGCCAGCATGTTCGACCAGAGCATTGCCAAGCGCCACCCATGCCTCGCCATCATTGGGATCATCCTCAATCGCATTGCGCAGGAAATTGGCAGAAGCCTCGTAATCTCCAGCTCTTGCGAAGGCATCGGCAGTGATCAAAAAGCGAGAGCCTTGCTTAGCCTCCTCGAAAAATTCGCGCCGCGCCTCAATCATCAGCTCATTGACTTCGGTCACCTCTTCTTGGGCTTGCTTGGGCGCTGCAGGCTGCGCTGGATTGCCCTGCAAGGCATAACCTGTGAGCCCAAATAAGAGCGCCGCCCCAAACAAAGTCCAAAGAGCGCGCGGCAATTTCAACAGCAAAGCGGCGGCGGCAAAACCTGCGAGAGCCAGAGCGATAATCGGCAGCCAGCTCATGCCCGTTTCCTTAGGCGGCGCATCAAGACAATTCCGGCAACCCCAAGCAATAACAATGGGATGGCGAACAGAGGCCATGTGGTCGCGCTAACCTCAGGCTTATAGCTCACATAGTCGCCATAGCGCTCGATCAGCCATGACCGGATTGCATTGGGGCTTTCGCCAGCAGCAATGCGGATGCGGACTTGATGACGCATATCGCCGGCCATTGGCGCGTCGCTATCGGCGATGGATTGGCTTTGGCATGTAAGGCAGCGCAAGGTCTCCATCAAATCCTGCGCGGCTGCCTCTTGAACAGGGTTTTCGAGCTGGCGATAAGCGAAGGGCGCTGGCGGCAGGCTTTGCTGAGCGATGGCTGATGTCGCCGCCATCAATACAGCCAACACGGCGAGCAAGGTCGAGAGTGAGCGGCCGCCCCTCATCGCGCGGCTCTTCCTGCCTCAGCGAGCTTTTCCTGCAACAACGGCACATGTTCTGCGCGCACATCGCCAATATGTTGGTAGGTGATGCGCCCTTGCCCGTCGATCACGAAGGTTTCGGGCACGCCTGATGAGCCTATGGCCAGCTGCACCTCAGACAAATCATCCGCCCCGATACCGCTGTAAGGGTTGCCATGCTGCTCCAAAAAGCGAGCGACATCCTCTGGCCGGTCACGGATGGCAATGCCGACAATTTCCGCCCCGCTACGGGCCAATGTTTCGAGATGCGGCGCCTCTGCAATGCAAGGCAAGCACCAGCTCGCCCAAATGTTCAAAAGGCGCGGGCGGCCATCGGCAAAATCCTTGCTCGCAGCACCGGGAAGCTCAGCCACAGCTGGTCGCAAATCGAAGAAGGGCAAGGTTTGTCCGATCATGCGGCTCTCAACAAACTCATCCTTTGGCTGGGTCAATTGATAGGCTGCAAGCCCGACAAACAGGCTGAACGCCATCAGCGGTACCCATAGGCGCCAATTGCTCATGCAGTGCCTCCATCAGCAGCCATGCCGAGATCAGCGCGCCGCTCAGCCGCTTTGCGGCGCACATTGCGGCGCTTCACATCTTGCTGCACGCGGCCAATAATCGCCAGCACACCGCCCAGCGCGACCAATATTCCGCCATACCAGATGAAGGTCACAAACGGCTTCCACCACAAGCGCAATTGCCAGCGTGTTCCGCCCGCCTCGCCGCTGGTCTGGTCGCCTATGACTGCATACAATTGACCGTTCCAACGGGTCGCGAGCACGCTTTCGGTGGTTTGCTGAGGGGGCGCCCAAAAACTGCGCGATTGTGGGCGCAAGCTGATCGCTTCGCCGTCGCCAATGCGCGCAGACAGGCGCGCCTCGATTGCGGTCCAATTGGGGCCAGCGACCGGTGAAACGCTGTCGAGAGTTACGGTGTAAGGGCCAACATCAGTCACTCCGCCCACTTCCACTGCGGCCAAGCGTTCTTCCGTAAAAGCGCTTTCGCTCGCCATGCCGAGCAATGCGACCGCAATGCCGAAATGCGCGACAACCATGCCCCAAGTCGCAATCGGCACTCGGGTAATCTTGCGGCCACGCAAGGGCAAAAAGGCTGCCACGGCCAAAGCGCCCGCCAATCCCAATCCCAAAAGCGGCAGGATTGCAATATCGCCAAGAGCCAATGCGCCGATCAACACAGCAAATAGAATTACCGCGATAAGGACCACCTCTTTTGAGATGCGCTGCATCCCATCCTCTCGCCAGCGAAGCAAAGGCCCGACAGCCATGACCAGCAACATGGGAACGGTAAAGATCGCGCCGACAGGGTTGAAATAGGGCGGCCCCACTGAAACCCGAACGTCAAAAGCCTCGGTCGCCAAGGGGTACAGCGTGCCGAGCAAGACTATCGCCAAAATCGCCGAAAGCATGACATTGTTGAACACCAATGCCCCCTCGCGGCTTGCGACGGAAAAGCGCTCGCCCTCGCTGACCGTGCCAGCGCGCAAGGCGAACAACAGCAAAGCCCCGCCAATATAGAGCGCAAGCAGCATGAGAATGAAGGAGCCGCGCTCTGGATCAACCGCAAAGGCGTGGACGCTTGTCAGCACTCCAGAACGCACGAGGAAAGTGCCCAGCATGCTCATCGAGAAAGCCACCACGCCCAGCATGATTGTCCAAGCGCGCAAGGCATCGCGCGCTGCCAAAACACTGACCGAATGGAGCAAGGCTGTCGCTGCGAGCCACGGCATGAGCGAAGCGTTTTCAACCGGGTCCCAGAACCACCAGCCGCCCCAGCCTAGCTCGTAATAAGCCCAATAGGACCCCGCCGTTATGCCCAAGGTTAGGAACACCCATGCGCCCAAAACCCAGGGGCGCATCACGCGCGCAAATTCGGGTGTCACTTGGCGAGTGATCAGAGCGCCGACCGCAAAGCTAAACGCCACCGACAGCCCGACATAGCCAAAATAGAGCGTGGGTGGATGGAAAGCGAGACCAACGTCTTGCAGCAGCGGATTGAGCCCCATCCCTTCAAGCGCTGGCGTCGCGAGCCGCTCAAACGGGTTAGAGCTAAGCAACAAAAACGCATAAAACCCCAGAGCGACAAAGCCCTGCGCTGCCAATGTTGCTTGCATGGTCTTTTCGGGCAAACGTCGCTCAATCGCTGCAATCAGCCCGCCAGCCAAGGCCATGACCGTGACCCACAGCAGCATCGACCCCTCATGATTGCCCCATGCGCCCGAGAGCTTGAAAATCATTGGCTTCATCGAATGCGAATTGGTGGCGACCAATTTGACCGAGAGATCGGTTATCGCGAACAAGTAAAGCAGCGCTAGGAATGAAAACCCCGCGAGCAAGCCCTGCACAATGGCCGCTGGGCGAGTGGCCCGCGCCAATTCTGCCATGCCGCCATCGCTTGCGCCGCTCACACCTCTGCGCGCGTCAGACCAAAGCGCGCCAGCCGCTGTCACCAATTGCAATCCAGCAAGTGCTGCGGCGAGCCACAAGGCAGCAAGTCCGAGCTCCGCGATCACGCGCTAAGCTCCGCCTGCATGAGTTCTAGGCTGCTCACGCGCATCACTGTGCCTCTATGACGGTGGTTTGAGCCGCTTTGGCAGCTTGATGCTCGCTCATCCCTTCGAGCTCAGCAGGAACATAATTCTCATCATGCTTAGCGAGCAGATTATCAGCCACAAATGTTCCGTCAGCGCCAAGGCTGCCTTCTGCGACCACGCCAGAGCCTTCGACAAACAGGCTGGGCACAATGCCCGCAAAGCGCACTGGCACACTGGCCTCGTCTTGGCCTGTCACAACAAAGGCGACAGTGATGCCATCAGCCAGAGTTTCAAGCGATCCCTCTTGAACCATGCCGCCAAGCCTAACCGCTTGGCCTATTTCGGGCGGGTCATCGCGCATTTGCTCAGGCAAATAGAAATAATTGGCTTGTGATTGAAGGCCGTAAACAGACAATAGCCCGGCCCCGACAATCGCGACGAGCGCCAGAATGCCGAGCACAAGTCGCTGGTGCTTTGGCTTCAACCCGCCTGTCTTGTGTTGCGGAGACGCGTTCATAGGTCTGTCGCTCTTTTGGTGCGCACGGCTTCTCGCTTGGCCTCTGCTTTACGCATCGCGGCCCAAGCCCAGCCGATCATTGCCAGCGTGGCTCCGATCCCGATGACATAGCATGCGATCACAAAGTCCCATTGGTTGAGGCTTTCTCTCACGCGGCAGCCTCCATCGCTCGGCGTCTTAGCCTTGCTTCTGTCTGAGTGTCAGCCAGCAAAGCCCTCATGCGCATCAGCACAACCGCGCCAAAAATGGCCGAGAAACCTATCACTGCGACCATTAAGGGGACCAGAAAGGCAGTATCAATCGCGCTTTTGCCAAGCGTAATGCTGGGCGGTTGATGCAGCGAATTCCACCACACAACGCTGCGATTGATGATCGGAATATTGATCGCCCCCAAGAGGCCAAAGATCGCAGGAATACGAGCGCTAACCCCTTCGCGGGCGGCCGCTTGCGCCAGCGCCATGTAGGCAAAGTAAAGGAACAATAGCACCAACATGCTGGTTAAGCGCCCGTCCCAAACCCACCAAGTGCCCCAAGTCGGCCTGCCCCAGATTGATCCTGTGACAAGGCATATCGCTGTGAAAATTGCGCCGGGAAGTGCTGATGCTCTGGCAGCCAATGCCGCTAAGGGATGACGCCAAACCAGAAAGACAAGGCTCGATATAGCAATCGCGCTCCACCCGCCCATACCAAGCCATGCGGCAGGAACATGGATGAAGAGGATGCGCACAGTTTCGCCCATCAGCCGGTCAGGTGGAACCGCCAGCAATCCCCACGCCAATGCTCCGCCCGCCAGCAAAAGCCCGCCAACCAAAAGGAGCGGGGTCAGCCAATTGGCTAGCGCAAGAAAGCGTTTGGGATTTGCAAAACCGTGCATTGAGGACATCATCCGTTACGTGCAGTATGTGGCACTCCCATTTAACCCTCGCAAGGGGCTATTGAACGGCCAATCAATTTCTGCGCCATGCTGTCGGCAATTGTGTGGGGCGCTGTTGCGCTTCCCTCACTCTCGCGCCAAATATTTTCAAGCCTCGCAGGGATCTCCGCAATCTTTGCGTGGACCTCTGAGATGTCGCAGCTTTTGCCGTCCCTCTTGGCGAAATATTCAAGCGCTACGCTGATGATCCCGCCTGCATTGATGACATAGTCGGGAGCGTATAAAATGCCCCGTTCGTTCAATTGGTCGCCATGATGGACGCGCGCAAGTTGGTTGTTCGCGCCGCCTGCAACAATGCCGCATTGCAGGCCAGCGATGCTTGCATCATCCAGAATACCGCCAAGAGCATTGGGGCTGAGAACGTCGCACTCTGTCGATAGGATGGCGTCCGCAGCTACCGCCTCTGCGCCAAGTTCGCTTGCAAGCGCCTTGGCACGGTCTGAATTGATATCGGCAAGCGTCAAACGAGCGCCTTCTGCCGCGGCCAATCGCGCGACGCCTGTGCCTACGCTGCCAGTGCCTTGCAATGCGATATGCACACCGGCCAGTGTTTCCTTACCGAGCTTATACCGCACGGCGGCCTTGACACCTTGGTAGATACCCAGCGCGGTAAATGGCCCGGGATCGCCGCCAGCCTTATCTGCGTCCTCAGCCGGAAGGCCTGCCACATGGCTCGTTCGGGCGGCCAAGCGGACCATATCCCCGTCGCTCATACCGACATCTTCAGCAGTCACATATTTGCCGCCTAAGCCCTCAATCGCATCGGCAAAAGCATCGAGCATTTCCGGCGTTTTGGTGCCTTGCCCGTCAGCCAAAATAACCGCTTTGCCTCCGCCCATGGGGAGGCCCGCCATGGCGTTCTTATAGCTCATCCCGCGTGACAGCCTCAGCACATCGCGCACAGCATCTTTGGCTTCCGGATAATGCCAAAAGCGGGTTCCCCCGCCAGCGGGGCCAAGATGGGTGGAATGCAGGGCAATGATTGCGGTCAGACCGCTCTTGCGATCACGCACGAGCTGAACCAGCTCGTGATCATCAAAATCAGGCTCGGTCCAAAAAGCTGTCATTGTACAAACTGCCCACTTCTCTTATCCAAAAGACGGTCAAAAGGCGCGTCAAAGCCACCTTAGACGTGGGGGAAATGGGGCGATCGAGGGGGTTCGAACCCCCGACCTCCGGTACCACAAACCGGCGCTCTAACCAACTGAGCTACGATCGCCACATGCCCCAGCTGCTCTGAACATCAGACAGCATGTCGGGGCTGATAGTCCTGCGCAGCGCGGCGTCAAGGGCCGCATGCGAAGGCAGCTGCCAATTGCATAAGCGAGCCCATATGGGAAGGGAAAATCGCGCAAAAACGGCCCTAAGCGCAATTTTGTGTCGCGCCCCGCAGCCCGCTTCCTTTTCCGCCCTTGGCCCGCGCGCCCATTCGCTTTATCCTTGCAAGATCATGCCGACAGCTGAAACACCGCAGACTGCACAATCGGGCGAGGCATCGTCAGCCCATTTGCTTGGGCGCGCTGGTCTGCAAAAATTACCAAGCGACCGGTTGGCACTGTTCCAATTGCGCAATTTTCTGAATGCGGCCCAATGCAATGAGCTGATCGCTCTTATCGAAGCAGAGCGGCGCCCATCAACCATCGCTGACGCCAATGGCGATGACTATTTTCGCACCAGCGAGACTTGCGACCTCGATATGACGAACAGCGCAGTTTCAGAATTAGACGCGATGCTGACCAGCCTTTCAGGGATTGAGCCTGCCCATGGCGAGCCTTTGCAGGGGCAACGCTATGATGTGGGGCAAGAGTTTAAAGCGCATACAGACTATTTTTCGCCCGATGGCGCAGACTATGCAAAATTCTGCTCGGTCGCTGGCCAGCGGACCTGGACCTTTATGATCTATCTGAACGAGCCAGATGCCGGCGGAGCAACCCGTTTTAAAGCGATCAAAAAGAGCTTTCAGCCCGAAACAGGCAAATTGCTGTGCTGGAACAATCGCCGCGAGGATATGTCGGTCAATCCGAACACGCTTCACCATGGGATGAAGGTGCGCAAGGGCCTCAAATATGTGATCACCAAATGGTACCGCGAAAAGCCATGGGGGTGGGAGTAGAGCAAGGCTGGCAAGCCCAACCCGACACGCTCGAAAACGAAAAAAGGCGGCCCCGCTTGAGGCCGCCTCTTAAATCGCGTGCACGCAGCAATCAGCCGCATGCAAAAAAGCGCTTACTTCTTGAGCGAAAGCCCGCCGAAACGCTTGTTAAAGGCAGCAACGCGGCCACCCTCTTGAATTTGTTGCTTACCGCCGGTCCAAGCTGGGTGGCTGGTAGGGTCAATATCGAGCGTGAGCGTATCACCCTCTGCACCCCAAGTAGAGCGGGTTTGAAATTCTGTGCCATCGGTCATCTTGACCGTGATGGTGTGATAGTCGGGGTGTGTTTCAGCCTTCATGGCGATAATTCCTTTGTAGCCTATGCCCGGTTCCGACCGGGCTAGCTGTGATAGAAGATGGGCGCGTCTAGTGCGGTGCGCGCGCAATTGCAAGCTTGGTTTAGCCGCTCGCAAAGCAAATTGCCCCGCTACGAAGGCGGATCGGCAACCATGGCGGTAAATTCAACCTGAGTGGTGACCGCGCCATCGACCTTGGCTTCGCCCTTGAACTTGCAAACGCGGCTGCGCTTTTGAACAAATTCGACATGCAGATCGAGCAAGCATCCCGGCGTCACTGGCTTGCGGAATTTGGCGTTCTCAATCGCCATAAAATAAACGAGCTTGCCCGTGCCTGCCAATTCGAGCGAATGAATGCCAAGAATGCCAGCAGCCTGTGCCAAAGCCTCGATCTGCAAGACACCTGGCATGATCGGCGCGCCGGGAAAATGCCCCTGAAAGAAGCCCTCGTTAAAGGACACGGCCTTTACCGCATGGATGCTCTTATCGGTTTCGAGCGAGGCCACCCGATCAACCAAAAGCATTGGGTAGCGATGCGGCAAAGCCTCAAGCACGGCTGCCAAATCCATTGCGCCATTTTGCACTGTATCTTCGCTCATCTTGCCCCCTTCAATTGCAACAGAGGGCTTGGAAAACAAACGATCCAAACCCTCTGATTGGGCCCTCTTAAACGCCCTCTATTTAGGCCCT
>CAZTFZ010000004.1:0-23550 GCA_964613105.1 uncultured Porphyrobacter sp.
GCAATGGCTTCGCGCAGCATTTGCTTGCGGGTTGAAGCGAGCGAGAGCCAATGGTCCTCTTCCCTCAGCTTAACTAGGCGATGCGGCTTGCCAGCGCCTTTTAATGCGTTCGCCATGATCCGGCTCTGATTATACGGCACAACGGTGTCATCGAGGCCATGGATCAGCAGGATCGGTGCATCGGCCCTGTCCGCATGGCGATAGGGCGAGATTGCTTTGAAATCCGCCTTTGGCCCGAATTGCTCCAGCCTGCTGCGACGAACGAGGCGGCTGCCCCCGCTCTCGCGCATTTCGGTTTTGAAGGTCCGCGACAGATCGGTCACTGGCGCAACCGCGACCGCGCATTTGTAGAGGCCATTTTGCAAGGTCACGCCCGCAAGCGCTGCATAGCCGCCATAGCTTGCGCCCATGATGCAAGCGCGATCGGGATCGACAATGCCAGCATCGGCCAGCGCGGCCAGACCATCAGAGACATCGGTCTGCATTTTCTGACCCCATTCGCCTTTGCCTGCTTGAACGAAAGCGTCATCACGATTTGTGGAGCCCCGAAAATTGGGCTGGAACACCGCATAGCCGCGCGAGGCAACGGCCTGCGCCCACCAGTTGAAAGTCTCGGTGCTATGCGATTGCGGGCCGCCATGAGGCAGCATGACCAAGGGCAGGTTCTTTGCCTCTCGTCCCGGCGGCAGCGTCAATATGCCGTCGAGTTCAAGGCCATCTTGGGCCTTATACTCAAAGGTCGAGATTGGCCCCACATCCTCTGCGCCAATGTCGGGGCGTTCGCGGCCAATGACGGTCGCAGCGCCCGTTGTCATATCAACATAGAACCAGATGCCGCTGTTCTGATTGCCTCTTGAGCGGACAATGAATTTGGTGAAATCCGAGGTCCATTCAACCAGCCTTGTGTCAAATCCTTCAAAGGCGGTTCTGACGGCGTCGGCCGCCCGCTGCTTAGCAGGATCAAAGAATACCACTTTTTGATCGCCTGCCCCGGGCAGATAGCCAAGCAAAAGCCCAGTTTCACGGTCCCAATACAGCCGGTCGACATCCACATCGGCGAGGAATTCTGTCGGCGGGGCCGATCCATCAAGCGGTACAGAGAACCAATCGGTCAGCTGAGTTTCGGGGTCGCGCGCATAGTAAAGCGCGCTGCTGCCATCCTCGCTAAGCCCAAGCAAGCCAACGCGTCCGTCAATATTGGTGTCCTCGACAATCTTTTGGCCCGCAGCATTGCTCAAGGACCAATTGCCGCTCTCGCGCCACAAAGTGTATGAGACTGCAACCTGCCCTTGCGGGTCAACCACCCAGTCGCGAATTTGGCGTCCACTGCCTGCCTTGGCGACCCTTTTCGAGCGCAAGGTCTTCAGATCGACTTCATACAATTCTGGGCGACCATGCTCGAACACATAGTCGCCGGTTCTTTTGTTCAATTCGAGGGTGATGCCGCCGAAATAACCTTTCATTGCACCGCCAGAGTTGCGGATGCCATAAGACCCTCGAAGGGCATTCTCGATCCCTTGTTGCTGCTCAAAAATGACGCCTTGCATTTCGGGATCTTCAACCGGCAAGACCACGCCTTGCGACAGCTCGATCTTATTCTGGGCAAATTGCCTCCCAAGCTCGGCTGTAAAGCTTCGCACCAATAGAAGGCCCTGATCATCAATAAAGCGGATCGAGCGTACCTTTAGGTCTTTGATCGGGATTGCATTGCGCAGTTTCCGGTCAGCCCCCATGATCGCCACCACTCTTTGTCCATCGACCGATGTGACGAGCGCAATATTTCTGCCCGAAGGAGAAATCGCGACATCTTCAATTGTGGGAAGCTCGCCATAGGCATCGATTGGCGGTGGAGTTTGCGCATTGGCAGGCGATAATGATGCAAAAGAAAGTGTCAGAGCCAGTAACAACGCTGCAAAGCCGCGAAGAATATTGCTCTCAATCATTTGTTTTGCATCCCTGTCTGCCCGAGTTTCTGAAAGACTGCCGCTTTCATTTGCGTGTTTCAAGTGAAAATTATGAGCGGTTGGTACTGGACTGTCCAAAGCAGAGTTCTTGCTGCTCCTGCATAATCGCATTTCCCAGCAGCAAAGGGCCTTTGCCATTGCGCGGCTGCGCGACTAAGGAAGCTCGCTATGGCACGCCCTAAACCTCAACCTTTCGACAAGCAGCGCACGGTTGCTGACAATCGCCGCGTGCGGTTCGACTATCACGTGGATGAGACGTTTGAAGCGGGGCTTGCGCTGCAAGGCACAGAGGTGAAGGCGCTGCGTGCTGGGCAGGCGAGCATTAAAGAGAGCTATGCCGAAGTGCGCGATGGTGAGGTCTGGCTCGTCAATGCGAATATTCCTGAATACAGCCATGGCAATCGGTTAAATCACGAGCCTAAGCGCCCGCGCAAATTGCTGCTAAAGTCGCGCGAGATCAACAAATTGTTTGGCGCTGTTGAGCGTAAGGGCATGACGCTTGTGCCATTGTCGGTCTATTTCAACGGAACTGGCAGGGCCAAGGTCGAACTTGCTCTGGCAAAGGGCAAGCAAGCCCATGACAAGCGCGCTGCAACCAAGGATCGCGATTGGAAGCGAGACAAAGCTCGGCTGATGCGCGAAAAGGGCTAGCTGGCGTTATTGCGCGGGTTTGGTGCAAGTTCTTTGCGGGCTTGCGGGCAAAAAATGTCAAAAAGCTGTCACTTAATCTTGCGAGTGGTGGATGTTCACCCGATATTCGTAACAGCAGGGCTATCTAGCCCTTTCACTAACACCGCAAAAGTGTAGGAAAACGCGCGATGGCGAAGCGCAGAAAAAATTGGTTTGAGCGTAAAATGCCCAGTCGCGAAGAGCTGGCTGGCAACCGTTTGCTCGCACCCATTGCGCATCGCTTTTTAAGTCCCGAACTTTGGCGATTTACTCGGCGCTCTGTGCCGCGCGGGGTCGCGCTTGGGCTGTTTGCGGCCTTTATCATACCTTTGGGTCAGATATTCCTTGCAGCCTTTATGGCCTTGCCAGCGCGCGCCAATGTGCCCTTGGCAGTGCTGGTGACCTTTGTGACGAACCCCTTCACATTTCCCTTTTGGGTTGTGATCGCCAACCGTGTGGGCGCAATTGTGCTAAACATCGATGCTGCGATGGGCGGCATGGCGAATGAGCAATTGACGAGCGGACGCTGGGCTTGGCTGATCGACTGGTTTCAAGCAGCGGGCCTAACCGTGTTTGGCTTTGTGGTCTTGGCCGTTGTGAGCTCGACCGTGGGCTATCTTGTCTCCGGCGTTGTCTGGCGCGTTATCACCACCCGCCGCCGCGCAAAACGGCTTGCGGCTATGGCTGCACGGCTCGATGCTCGCCTCGAAGCCGGCAAATCATGAGCGGGTCCATCACTCGGCCAAAGCGTAATCCGCTGACACAACTGCCACAATTGCCGCTCTACGCAGGGCTGTGTGTCGCTGCTTTAATTTCCGTTGGCTTGATATGGCTGCTGGGCGGAAACACGCTTGTCGCCATCGCATATGGCGGAGGATTGCTGACGATCGGTGTGCTGGTTTTGCTGGCTGCTCGGATGCGTGTTGCTGAAGAGGCTGTTGTCCCTGAGCAACCCGATTGGAGCGTGACCTTTGCGGCCATTGAAAACCGCAGTCGAGCAATTGCGATAACCGACCGCGCGAACCGAGTGACCTGCGCTAACACCAGCTATCAAGATTGGTTTGGCAGCACAGACGCGCCGCTGGAGCTCGCCTTTGACGAGCAATCATGCGAGGGCCTGAGCAAGGCTGCGCGGCATGCTTGGCGCGAAGGGGCGGGCGAAGTTGAGCTGCTGTTCTGGCCGAGCGGCGGGCGAAGGTTTCGGGTGGAGATTGAGCGCAGCGGCCATGCCGAAGACTATCTCATCTGGCGCTTTGCCGAGATCATCACCGAGAGCAGTTATGAGGGGCTGGAATATCGCCTTTCGGGGACTTTCGGAGAATTGCTCTCCAATGCCGGTGTAGAAATGGCCATGGTGGAGGCTGATGGCGTCATCCGCTCGCATACGCCTGGCTTGGGTGACAGGGCGATGGGCAATGCGGCCGCGACGATGGAGGGCAAGGCTTTCGTCAGCCTGCTGCGCTCTGACGAGCATGAGCGCATTTTCTTCGCCCGCGAAGGGCAGCAAGGTTCACCGCAAACTCTGGTCCAAATCACGCTCGATGATGCGAACCCTGCAAGACCTGATAATGCAGAGCCCGCGCCATCGCTCATGCTGCTGATTGATAGCAGCGTTGGCATAGGCGGCGGCTGGGAAGGCGGCGGCAAGGCTGCTGTTCCGCAATTGGAGGCATTGCTTTCGGCATTGCCATTGGGGCTCGCGCTGACCGACCGCGATGGCCGCTTTATGTTTGCGAACGAGGCCTTTTTGCGCGCGGTTGAGCGCGAGGCAGAAGGCTTGCCGCAATTCCCTTCCGATCTGGTAGTGCGCGAGGACAAGTCGGCCTTGTCTGATACGGTCCGCCGCTTTGCCAAAGGCGCAGCTGCCAGCAGCGATATGGCGGTCCGGCTTTTGGGCGACAAAGAGGAACCTGTCAGCATCGGCCTTGCAGGAGTGCGCGGGCTGGGTGAGGCAACGGTGCTCTTGTCCTTGTCGGACTCGACCGAGGAAAAGCGTCTCCGCCGCCAAGTTGCTCAGGCCACCAAGATGCAGGCTGTTGGCCAATTGGCAGGCGGTGTCGCGCATGATTTTAACAATGTCCTCACTGCGATTATTGGCTATTGCGACCTCATGCTGCTGCGCCACACGCCGGGCGACAGCGATTATGATGACATTCAGCAGGTCAAGGCCAATTCCAACCGCGCGGCCAGCTTAACTCGGCAATTGCTGGCCTTTTCGCGCCAACAGACCTTGCGCCCCGAAGTGCTGCAACTGCCCGACGTGGTTAGTGAGGTAAGCCAGCTCTTGCGCCGTTTGGTCGGTGAGCGGATTGAGTTTACCGTGCGTCATGATCGCGAGCTTGGCCCTGTAAGAGCCGACCCGCAGCAGCTTGAGCAAGTCATTGTCAATCTAGCGGTGAATGCGCGTGATGCGATGCAGGCCTACGCGGCCAAGGCATCGGCTGACTGGAAAGGTCAGCTGACATTGGCAACCCGCCGCGTAACCGCGCATGACGTTCGCAAGATGGGCGACGACATCATGCCGGCCGATGATTACACCGTGCTTGTGGTTCAGGACACCGGTGGGGGCATTCCGGCTGATGTCATAAGCAAGATTTTCGAGCCGTTCTTTACCACTAAAGAGCAAGGGAAGGGCACAGGGTTGGGCCTCTCCACGGTCTATGGGATCGTCAAGCAATCCAATGGTTTTATCTTTGCCGATAACATCGCTGGACCAGATGGCCGGCCTTCGGGCGCTCGCTTCACTGTCTATTTGCCGGTTTATAAAGGCGAGCTTCCGACAGCCCCACGCAAAGGCGACGTAGAAGAAGTGGCTCCAACAGAATGGAGCGGGGGTGCTAAACTGTTGGTTGTCGAGGATGAGGATATGGTCCGCGCGGTTGCTGAAAGGGCAATGACGCGCGCGGGCTATTCGGTCACAACAGCCAGCGATGGCGAGATTGGCCTTGGCGAAATTGCCAATGGCGATACCGAGTTTGATTTGATCGTTTCGGATGTTGTCATGCCAGTGATGGATGGTCCGGCCATGGCCAAAGCGATTCGCAAAGTGCGCCCGAACATTCCGATTCTTTTCATGTCGGGCTATGCTGAAGAGCAATTGCGCAATGAAATCGACATTGAGAATATGTACTTTATTCCAAAGCCCTTCAGCGTGAACCAAATCAACGCCAAAGTCGCAGAAGTCCTGAGCAAACAGGTCTCGAAAGACGCTTAAGAGTTCGCGGATTTGCCGTGCGTGAATTGCCTCCATATTGGTGCCTTTGTGTAAAGTTGTAGGATTTTTTTCGTTCCCTACTTGTTCTTTTGGAACAAAGCCGGTACAACCTAATCATCAAGCGAGGGCCGAACTTGGCTCTGGTCAAAGGATGGAAGGTTGTGTCATGGCGGCAAGTCTCAAATTGATAGATGGCAAGGAAAGCAAAGTGGACCGTCAAAAGGCACTAGACGCTGCGTTATCGCAGATTGACCGGGCATTCGGTAAAGGTTCGGCGATGAAGCTCGGCTCGAAAGAGGCGATGGAGGTTGAATCAATCTCAACCGGTTCGCTTGGGCTTGATATCGCTCTTGGT
The DNA here is from genome assembly GCA_964613105.1 of uncultured Porphyrobacter sp. GTDB lineage: Bacteria > Pseudomonadota > Alphaproteobacteria > Sphingomonadales > Sphingomonadaceae > Erythrobacter. Next base: position 6,203 of record CAZTFZ010000004.1, read on the forward strand.
ATTGGCGGCCTTCCCAAAGGGCGCGTAATCGAAGTGTACGGCCCGGAAAGCTCCGGCAAGACAACTCTGGCTTTGCATGTCATTGCAGAAGCCCAGAAGAATGGCGGCACAGCGGCCTTTGTCGATGCAGAGCATGCGCTGGACCCTGTCTATGCCCGCAAGCTGGGCGTGGATGTCGATGAGTTGATTGTTTCACAGCCCGACACTGGCGAGCAGGCGCTAGAGATTACCGATACCCTCGTTCGGTCCAATGCGATTGATATTCTGGTGGTCGATTCGGTCGCAGCGTTGGTGCCTCGCGCTGAAATCGAAGGTGAGATGGGCGATAGCCATGTTGGCCTCCAAGCGCGTTTGATGAGCCAGTCTTTGCGCAAGCTCACAGGCTCGATCAATCGTTCCAAATGCATGGTGATTTTCATCAACCAATTGCGGATGAAAATCGGCGTTATGTATGGCAATCCAGAAGTGACAACGGGCGGCAATGCGCTCAAGTTTTATGCTTCGGTTCGTCTTGATATTCGCCGCACAGGCCAGATCAAAGATCGTGACGAAGTGGTTGGCAATTCAACCCGCGTGAAAGTGGTGAAGAACAAGGTCGCGCCGCCCTTCAAGCAGGTCGAGTTTGACATTATGTATGGCGAGGGCATTTCAAAACGCGGCGAAATTCTTGATCTTGGTGTGAAAGCCGGGCTGGTTGAAAAATCCGGTTCGTGGTTCAGCTACGACAGCGTTCGCATCGGCCAAGGCCGCGAAAATGCTAAGACTTACCTCAAAGAAAATCCTGAAGCTTGCGACAAGTTGGAAGCCGCCATTCGCGGCCGCACCGATGAGGTCGCCGAGGAGATGATGACTGGGCCGGACGCGGACGCCTGACACACTTCTCAAGCGAGAGCCTTTGTAAGTTTGGTTGAGCGCTTTTCCGCTAAGCCTTTTGCTCTCGAAACATGGAATGCCGGTGCGTGCGGTGGTCTTTATTGACCTCCTGCCGCTCCGGCTTTTCCGTGTCTGGCGCCCATTGCTTCATGCCGTGATGCGTCTTGTCAAAGTTGTGCGCGGCGCACCTACTATTTGTGTGCGCTTAAGTTCTCCGCTTCGAGGCACCTAGGCTACTCGGCTGCGCAAGACCCTCTTCTCTCTAACCTCAGGTATGGGTCTCGCCCGCTCGCCATCCCCAATTCGGTCATTGCAATTCGCTAGAAATTGCTCCCTACTTGTGGGCCGCGTGGTAGCCTAAAAGGCACGCCATGTTATCGCGCTCAGTCATTTCAGGAGATTATTCCATGTCGGTCACAGTTCATCACCTCAACAACAGCCGCTCGCAGCGGATATTGTGGCTGCTCGAAGAGCTGGGTGCAGATTATGAGATTGTCTCTTATCAGCGCGATGCCGAAACTAATTTGGCCCCGCCAGAACTTTCCGCCCTGCATCCTTTGGGTAAGTCCCCCGTCATAGAGGATGATGTATCGGGTAAGCGCCGCGTGATTTCAGAAAGCGGCGCTATCATCCAGCACCTTTGCGAGCAGCATGGCGGGGAGGGCTGGCTTCCTTCGTCCTCTGATCCAGAACAGCATATTGCGCATTTGGAGTGGCTTCAATTCGGTGAAAGCTCGTTTTTTGTGCCTGTCATGATGAAGATCATGGCTGGGCAGTTGGGCGATGCAGCAGCACCGATTATGCCTCGCATTGATGCGCAGATGGCGGCTCATGTCGCTTATGCAGAGGCCCAAATTGGCGAGAATTTGCACTTTGTTGGGGATGATTGGAGCGCGGCTGATGTCATGATGAGTTTCCCAGCAGAGATTGCCGTCATGCAAGGCTATGGCGAGAAGGCTCCCAAGCTTGTGAAGTTTGTCGAGGCCATTCATGCGCGCCCAGCCTGGCAGGCCATTCGTGAGAAAACAGGAGCCTATTTCATCTGGTGATGGCCTGCCGCGTTCGCGCAGAGAGTTGGACCTAAGTCGAGCGACGGCTAGGCCAAGCTTTGGTTATGGCGATATTGAGCTGACTCTTCATCCATTTGTGACTCTTTGTGGCTTGTCGGTTTGACCTTGATTGCCTAATCCTAGCGCCCATGACATCTACCAACGATATCCGGCGCAGTTTCCTTGATTTTTTCGCTGATGCTGATCACGCGGAAATAGCGTCTGCTCCGCTTGTTCCCTTTAGCGATCCGACATTGATGTTCGTCAATGCAGGGATGGTCCCGTTCAAGAATGCCTTTACCGGACTTGAGGCACCGCAGGCTCCGCGTGCGACCAGCAGCCAGAAATGCGTTCGGGCAGGGGGCAAGCACAACGATCTCGATAATGTCGGCTATACCGCGCGGCACCATACCTTTTTTGAGATGCTCGGCAATTTCAGCTTTGGCGACTATTTCAAAGAGCAAGCGATTGAGCATGCATGGCAATTGCTGACCAAGGAATGGGGGCTTGATGCTGATCGTTTGATCGCGACGGTCTATCACACAGATGAAGCCGCCTTTGACCTGTGGCGCAAAATAGCAGGCTTGCCGGAAGACCGCATTATTCGGATCAGTACGAATGATAATTTCTGGTCGATGGGCGATACTGGGCCCTGCGGTCCTTGTTCAGAGATATTCTACGATCACGGCGACCATATTGCGGGCGGGCCTCCTGGCAGCCCAGACGAAGACGGCGACAGGTTTGTTGAGATTTGGAACCTTGTCTTCATGCAGTTCGATCAGCAGGCAGACGGCTCGCGATCCGATCTGCCTAAGCCTTCGATTGACACTGGCATGGGCTTGGAACGGGTTGCTGCCGTCATGCAGGGCGTCCACGACAATTACGACACTGACACGTTCAAGGCGCTGATTGCGGCCTCTGAAAACCTCACCAATGTTCCGGCCACTGGCGAGGCAACGGCCAGTCACCGCGTGATTGCTGATCACCTGCGCTCGACCAGCTTTTTGCTGGCTGACGGCGTTCTGCCTTCCAATGAGGGGCGCGGATATGTTTTGCGCCGGATCATGCGCCGCGGGATGCGTCATGCCCATTTGCTTGGCGCGAGCGAGCCCTTGATGCACCGCCTTGTACCATCTTTGGTCACTGAAATGGGCGCTGCTTTTCCAGAACTCGTGCGCGGGCAAGCGCTGATCAAGGAAGTTCTTGAGCGCGAAGAAACGCAATTCCGTAAGACCTTGGAAAAGGGCTTGGGCCTGCTCGATGAAGCGACTGTTGGGATGGAAGAGGGCGCTCAGCTTGATGGCGAAACAGCCTTTAAACTCTACGACACTTATGGATTTCCTTATGACTTGACCGAGGATGCTCTGCGCTCTCGCGGGATTGCGCTCGATCAGACTGGCTTTGATGCTGCGATGGAACGGCAAAAGGCAGCGGCAAGAGCGGCTTGGAAGGGCTCTGGCGAAGCTGCGAGCGACGAGATTTGGTTCGATATTGCAGATCGGCTGGGGTCGAGCGAATTTACAGGCTATTCGGCAACCACTGGCGAGGGCGAGGTCGTCGCATTGGTGAAGGATGCCAAAGAAGCGACAAGCGCAAGCGAGGGCGATAAGGTCACAGTTCTAACCAATCAGACGCCTTTTTATGCGGAAAGCGGCGGGCAGACGGGCGATAGCGGCCGGATTTGGACGCCAGAAGGCCTTGAGATAGCGGTTGAGCAAACGGCTAAGCCGTTGGGCCGTCTGCATGCTCACATGGGCAAGATCGTAAGCGGTGCGATTGCGCTGGGTGACAAGGTTCATCTCGACATTGATGCCGAAAGACGTGATCAAATTCGCGCAAACCATTCTTCGACCCATTTGCTTCATGCAGCTTTACGCAAGGGCCTGGGCGAGCATGTAACGCAAAAAGGCTCTTTGGTGTCTGACGACAGGTTGCGGTTTGACTTTTCGCATCCCAAGCCGCTTTCGCCCGAAGAAATTGCGGCGATTGAGGCCGAGGTCAATGCCGAGATCCGTGCCAACCAGCCCGTCGAAACGCGGCTGATGTCGCCCGATGATGCTGTTGCGGCAGGGGCCTTGGCACTGTTTGGCGAGAAATATGGCGATGAAGTACGCGTGCTTTCTATGGGGCGAACTCAGGATGTTGCATCGGGCGGAAACGCTTATTCGGTAGAGCTTTGTGGGGGTACACACGTCCGCGCGACAGGCGATGTCGGGCTGTTTGTGATTGCCTCTGAAAGCGCGGTGAGTTCAGGCGTTCGCCGGATCGAGGCTCTGACAGGTGAAGCGGCAAGGCAGTGGCTGGGCAAGCGCGATGAGGCGCTGCGGGCAATTGCTGGGGCTCTTAAAACCGGGCCGGAGGATGCTGCGGCAAGGGTCCAATCCATGGTCGATGAACGCAAGCGGCTCGAAAAAGAGCTGTCAGAGGCTAAGCGCGCTTTAGCGCTTGCTGGCGGCGGCGGTGGTGACAGCGCGGCGGATGGCAGCGCAGCGGGCTCTGGTGATGAAACAATCGCAGGCGTGGCCTTTGCGGGACAAGTCATAAACGGCCTTAGCCCGAAGGAATTGCGTCCTTTGCTTGATGAAACAAAAGCGCGTTTGGGCTCAGGCGTTGCCGCTATTTGCGCAGTCAATGACGGCAAGGCGGCTTTCGCGGTCGCGGTAACCGATGATCTTACTGAGAAGTTCGATGCAGTCGCATTGGTTCGGGCAGGGGTGGAAGCCTTAGGCGGCAAGGGCGGCGGTGGCCGTTCTGACATGGCGCAAGGGGGCGGGCCCAATGGCGACGCTGCTGCTGAGGCCATCGCGGCGGTTAAAGCTGCAATGGATTGATCATAGCGGGTTGATCACAGGAGGTTGATAATAGTGGGTTGATCATTTGGCCGGATCGCCTCAAGCCACCGCTAACTTTCCGAAGAAGACACTCGCAATTTGGGTTTGTAATCGAGAGCGCCATCCTGCTCTATCTTAGAGCGGTACTCATCACGCTTTTCGTGGATAGAGGCGATAACCGGCCCCATGGCGACGCCAATATCAACCAAGACGGCTTCTGATAGTTGAAGCGAGCTTTCTAAGGTTTCGGGCACGGCATGGCTCGCGCCTGCACGGTAGAGCTGGGCGGCATGGTCGGAATCGCGGGCGCGCGCGACGATCAGCAAATCGGGATGCTCGCGCCGCAATTGGGTGACGAGCCTTTGGGCTAGGATTGGCTCGTCCATCGTCAGAACCACTGCAAGGGCATTTTCGATCCCAACATGGTTCAGCACTTTGCCCCTTGCCGCATCGCCAAAGGCTGTTCGATAGCCGCTGCGTTTGGCATTCTCGATCATGTCGGCATCGCTATCGAGCGCTATGTAGCATTTGTCGTGAGCGTCGAGCATTTGCGCGATCATGCGGCCAACGCGGCCTGCACCGATGATAATGACGCGCGGTTCGCCGCGGTCATCCTCGGGCAATTCAGGGATTGGTTCGACGCGCCGGGCAATGACCCGTCCAAGCTTGGCGAGCAAAGGCGTTATCGTAAGGCCGATAGCAGTGACGATTTGCCAAAATTGCGCTGTGCCTGGCTGAATGAGCATGGCAGAGCTGGCCGCAGCAAGGACAATCAGCGTTGTCTCTGAAGGGCTGGCCATTAGAATGCCCGTTTCAGCAGAGGTGCTGCGCCTTGCGCCCATCAGCCTAAGCAAAGTGCCGGTCACAAGGGCCTTTAGGGTCAGAACGCCGACAACTGCCAGCGCAATCATCCCAAGGTTGTCCCATATGGTGCGCAGATCGATGCTCATGCCCACCGTGATCAGGAACACGCCAAGCGCAAGGCCCTTAAAGGGCTCCATAATACCCTCAACCTCTGTGTGATACTCGGTTTCTGCGATCAGCAGGCCTGCGATTAGAGCGCCAAATATGGGCGACAATCCGACCGCCGCGGTGGCAAGGCTGGCCCCGATAACGACAAGCAGACTTGCCGCCAGAAACAGCTCTGGGCTTTTCGTACGAGCGGCTTGAGCAAAGAGACGCGGCAATAGAAAACGGCCAGCCACCAGCAAAGCAATCACCACCGCGCCGCCTATCAGCAGCGTATCGAGCAGGCCTTCCCACCCTCCGCCAGAGATAGCCGGTGCCATCGCGCCAAGCATAAAGATGATCGGCACGATCATGATGTCCTCGAACAAGAGCATCGAGAGGGCTGCTCTGCCAACGGGGGAAGTGGTGCCTGAAATCGGCAGAACAATCGCCGTTGATGAAAAGGCAAGAGCAAAACCCAGGCCGATAGCGCCGGTCCAAAACTGGCCGGCCATCGCAAGGAAGATAGCAAGCAGAGAGCCGATAATAATGAGCTCTGCAGAGCCAAGCCCAAACACAAGTCGCCGCAATTGCCACAAGCGATTGAAGCTCAACTCCAAGCCGATAGTAAACAGCAATAGGATGATGCCGAACTCGGCAAAAGGTTCCAGCGCCTCTGGGTCGGTGATGGTGATGTGGCTTAGCCATGGTCGTTCAAACACCAGCTGGCCAAGGCCGAAGGGGCCAACCAGCACTCCGATCAGGATAAAGCCTATAACCGGCGTGATGCGAAAGCGGGTGAATACCGGAATCACGATCCCAGCTGCGCCAAGGATTACCAGCGCATCAGATAGGATCGGGGTCGCTTCAATTTCGCCAGCCATGATTTGAAGCGGTAGCGAGGCGGCAGGTCGCTGTCACGCGGCTAATGCGCTAGAAAAGGTCGCAGAGGCATCGCGCGGCTTGATTCCAGAGCGCCAATGCCTGTCTTCAATACGAAGAAGGGGCAGCAATCGAAATTGCCACCCCCCTTATGCCTGTCAGGCGCGTTCGTCAGTAATTTTCAAACAGTAGTTAGCCAGCCATTTCCGCTTCGAGATTGGTAACAATCGATTCGAAGAATTGCTCGGTTGTTTGCCAGCTTTGATTGGGTCCGATGAGCAAGGCCAAATCCTTGGTCATGCTGCCTTTCTCAACCGTTTCGATGCAAACACGCTCGAGCGTTTCAGCAAATTCGACCACTTCAGGCGTATCGTCAAACTTGCCGCGATACATGAGGCCGCGCGTCCATGCGAAGATGCTCGCGATAGGGTTGGTGCTGGTGGCCTTGCCTTGCTCGTGTTGGCGGAAGTGACGGGTTACGGTGCCGTGCGCAGCTTCTGCTTCGACGCATTCGCCGGTTGGGGTCATCAAAACCGATGTCATAAGGCCAAGCGAACCAAAGCCTTGCGCGACAGTGTCCGACTGAACATCGCCGTCATAGTTCTTACAAGCCCAAACGAACTTGCCGTTCCATTTGAGCGCAGCAGCCACCATGTCATCGATCAAGCGGTGCTCATAAGTGATGCCCGCTTCAGCGAACTTCTCTTTGAATTCGCTTTCGAAAACTTCTTCGAACAGATCTTTGAAGCGGCCGTCATAGGCTTTCATGATGGTGTTCTTGGTTGAGAGATAGACAGGCCAACCGCGATCAAGGCCATAATTCATCGATGCACGAGCAAAGTCGCGGATCGAATCGTCAAGATTGTACATTGCCATAGCAACGCCGGAGCTTTCGAACTCGAACACTTCAAGGTCGATGTTCTTGCCGTCAGCACCTTCAAATACGAGCCGCAATTTGCCTGCGCCGGGAATAAGAGTGTCGGTCGCGCGATATTGGTCACCAAAAGCATGACGGCCAACAACAATCGGGTCTGTCCAACCCGGCACCAGACGCGGCACATTGTCGATCACGATAGGCTCACGAAAAACCACCCCGCCAAGGATGTTGCGGATCGTGCCATTGGGCGAGCGCCACATCTTTTTCAGGCCAAATTCTTCGACGCGCTCTTCATCAGGAGTGATCGTCGCGCATTTTACGCCAACGCCATATTCCTTGATCGCATTGGCGGCATCGATGGTGATTTGGTCGTCTGTTTCATCCCGCTTCTCGATTGAGAGATCATAATATTTCAGATCAATGTCGAGATAAGGCAAGATCAGTCTTTCGCGGATCCACTGCCAAATGATTTTTGTCATCTCGTCGCCATCGAGTTCGACGACCGGGTTCTTGACCTTAATTTTTTGCATGATTGCCCTGTTTTTTGAAGTTGTGACCGCAGGTTATCCTGCAGCGTTGCGCGTGGGCTTTAGCAGAGGCACTGCAGGGCGCAAGTTTGCCGTGGAGCAATTGCTAGGCCGTTTGGCCATAGGCGGAGGTATAAGCCATGCACCCAGCGCTTTAAGGGGACTTGCCAGGCGGCAGTCAAAGCGATTTTTTGATCGGGAAACCCTTTTTTGATCAAGCAACCTCAGGGGGGATGGTGGGCGTAGAGAGAGTTGAACTCCCGACCCCTGCAATGTCAATGCAGTGCTCTACCACTGAGCTATACGCCCGCACCATCACCTAACCACGCATCCGTGGCAGGCGCGGCGTCTAGCGCTGGACATATGCTCGCGCAAGGGGTTTCGCGAGCAATCAGCGCAAGACTTGTTACAGGGTTGCTGAAATCCGCTCGTCGAGCACGCGTTCGACTTCAAGGACGAGGTCCTTAAGATGGAAGGGCTTTGACAAAACCTTCGCGTGAGGCTGCTCGCGGCTAGCCTTCAAGGTCACAGCGGCAAAACCAGTGATAAACATCACTTTGGTCTCTGGACTGATCTCATTGCATTTTTGCGCCAACTCAATGCCATCCATTTCTGGCATGACAATATCGGACAATAGCAAGTCGTAATGCTCAGCCTCTAGCAAGGGCATTGCAGCTGTGCCGCGATCGACCGAATCGACGGTGAAGCCAGCCTGTTGAAGCGCGCGAGTAAGGTAGCTGCGCATGGCGTCATCATCTTCGGCAAGAAGAATTCTTGGTATATAGCTCTGTGTCATGACCTTTCCTTAGCCCAAGCCCATTAAGAAATCTTTGGTTTTGCACCTATGTGTCCGATGTTGAGCCACCTTTTTGCAAATTGGTGGCGCGACACGCCTCGATTGCTTTGCCAGAAAGCTTTGACTCTGGGCGCATAAACGAGCAGCAGCGCGGTATATTATGGACGATATAGCGAATGAACAGGGGCCTCGGTTGAGCCAAAGCGAAGGTGGATTAATCCCGGGCAGCGGGGCGCCTGCATTCACTCTCCATATCCCTCAAAATCTGTCCATACCGCTTGTAATCTGCGTGCCGCATGCTGGAAGAGCCTATCCTGACGCAATCGTGGGCGCGATGCGAGAGCCGCAATGGTCGAAACTTCGCTTGGAAGATCGCTATGTCGATTTGCTAGCGAAACAGGTGGCAGAGGCGACCGGAGCGGCCTTGCTAATGGCCAGAGCCCCGCGTGCAATGCTGGACCTTAACCGGTCGCCTGAGGACGTCGATTGGGAAATGATCGAAGGCGCAGGGCCGAGGCGAACAACCCGGTCTTATGCCAATCGCCGGGCAAGAGGCGGTTTGGGCATTGTCCCGAGACGGTTGCCCGGTCTGGGTGAAATTTGGAACTCGCGCCTAAATTATGAAGAGTTGAACCTTCGGATTGAGAATATCCATCGACCCTATCATGCAGCTTTGACCAAGCTGATGGAGGAAATGCGTGACCGTTGGGGTGCTGCCACATTGGTCGATTTGCATTCCATGCCGCCGCTTCGTCCCGTCAATGCAAAAGACAAACCGGCAGAACTGGTAATTGGCGATCGCTTCGGCTCGTCATGCCACGAATTGTTAAGCGATACAGCTTTGAGACTTCTGGGTAGGGCTGGCAAGCGCGTCGCGCACAATCGCCCTTATTCTGGGGGCTATGTACTCGATCATCATTCTGCCCCGCGCCGCAATCTGTTTGCTATGCAGATCGAAATTTGCCGGTCACTATATTTAGATGCGCATTTTGAAGAGCTGAGCTCACGGAATAAAGCTCTTGTGCCGCTTTTAAGCGAATTGGTGCGCGAGCTTGGCACTGACACGCTGTCCTTGGCTGGGCCAATGCGACAAGCTGCTGAGTGATAGCGTGTCATAGACGGTAACGAAAAAGCCACCCTGCTCACGTGGAGCAGAGTGGCTGAGTAGTCAGAAGTTGCCGTTTAAACGGCAGCCAATTTGCCATGAGGGCAGCAAATCTACACTTCTGAATTTTCGCAATCAATGTAACGCGTCACGCGCGCTATCCTATGGGATAACTCCATCAATGATGGCGCTTAACCGAATTAGACAACGGTTCGTCCCAGTTTTGTGAAACCGCTACGGCTTAGGAGTGTTTTTCTTTAGCTCGCTGGGGTCGCCGGAGTGATGCCATCAGGGCCTTTGCCCTGCTGCACTTGGCGTGCAAACACAGTGCGCATGAGATCGAGCGAAAAGATATGCGCGTGGATCAGCATCATCAATCCATTGCCATGCCATTCGGCAAGCTTCTTGGGCTTCACTTCCTTGAGCTTTTCCTGATTGACCATTTTAAATCCGCGATAGACGAATGGCTTGTCTGGATTGTCCTGCGTTGAGATGCCAATTTCGCCATCCATCAACAGCTCTTCATTGTTCAGTTCTTCGAGGAACACGCGGGTGCGCTGACCGGCTTGCTCGAAATGCTCACAAAATTCGAGGATGCGCTTGGTGGTAGGGGTCGCTTCTGCGTCCTTGCCGAAAAGCTCTTCGCCCTCTTTAAACTCGCCAACAACGCCGGCTGTGGGATCGAAGCACAATGACAATTCGTCGGTTTCTGGCTTCAGCTTGGCAAGCATGAAGGGATAGCGGCGGATGTAAGCGGGGATATAGACCGCTTCTTGAAACTTACCGTCGTCATCGAGATAGGTGTTTACGCCTTCATTAAGGCCCATCAGCGCGAGTGGAAGAGGGCTGTCGCCAGATGAAAACACAATCGGAAAGTTGCGCTGTGTCTGGACAAATTCATCCACAGTGATTGGGATTGCATGCTGGCCTTTAAGGAAGCTTGCATCCTCCAATGTCTTGGTGCGCCATTTGCCGTGATCGCGGCTGTTGAGCGGCATCAGGTCTTTGTAGAAAAGGGGCAGGGTAGGCTGAGGCGCTGTCGCCATGGGGTCTCTCCGGATCAGACTGAAAATTTGAAGCGCACACCAAACAAAAGCCTTGGCTTCATTGCGCACTGGCCGCGCGTGTTAGTGGCAAGTTTAACTGGGCGCAAGTGGCACGAGTTTACCAGGGTTGAGAATTCCCTGCGGGTCGAGTGCGGACTTGACCGCTCGCATCGTCGCAAGGGCAGTGGGATCGCTCAATCGCGCCAGTTCATCAAGCTTGGCTTGGCCGATACCATGCTCTGCGCTGATCGAACCTTGCCACTGTGTCACAAGGTCATAGACAAAGCTGCTGATGCGTTTGCCTTCGGCATCATACCAAACAGTTTCATCAGCATTGGTCGGGGCAAGCACGTGAAAATGCACATTGCCATCGCCCAAATGGCCAAAGGCGAGCGCGCGGCATTGCGGGAATGCCTTCTCTACCGCTGGAATGGCCTCTTCCACGAAATCCGCCATATCTCTTACTGGAACTGAGATATCGTGCTGAACCGCAGGCCCAATCGCGCGCTCAGCAGGGGATATGTTGTCGCGAATTTGCCAAAACCCGTCGGCCTGCGCTTCCGAGGCAGCGATCGTTGCATCCTCTAGCAAATCGGCCTCCAAAGCCGTTTCGAGCATGGCCTGTGCTAGTTCTTTGATCGTGTCCTCTTCCCCTGGACGGGCGACCAATTCAATCAGAGCATTCCAGCTATGCTCATTTTCCAAGGGTGGCCGCGAGGAGGGAAGGTGCTCCAGAACGGCGCTAAGGCAATGCGCAGGAATGACCTCAAACCCCTCAAGCGCATCGCCCGCTTTTGCTTCGCAATGAAGCAGCAATTGACGAGCAGCCATTATCGAGGGAAGTCCCGCCCAAATCACGACGCGGCCACCGATCTCGGGCAGCAATTTCAAGGTGGCGGCAGTGATGATACCTAAAGTGCCTTCAGAGCCGATCAAAAGCTGTTTCAGATCAAACCCGCGATTGTCTTTCTTAAGGGGGGCAAGAGTGTCGAGCACGCTGCCATCGGCCATAACCGCTTCTAGGCCCAAAACTTGCGCGCGCATCGTGCCGTGGCGCAAGACTTGTGTGCCGCCAGCATTGGTGGAAATCAGGCCGCCAATTGTGGCAGATCCTTTTCCGCCCAAAGTAAGCGGGAAACGCAGGCGTTTTTCGTCTGCTGCTTCGTGAAGGTTTTGCAAGATCACGCCAGCCTCGCACACAGCCTCGCCTGAGCGAGCGTCAATGTCGCGGATCGTATCCATGCGCCTAAGCGACAAAAGAACTGACGCGCCGCTCTCATCCGGGGTTGCTCCACCGACCATGCCGCTATTGCCGCCTTGGGGCACGATTGGAACGCCGTGCTTAGCACAAAGCTTCACAAAACTGGCGACTTCATCGCGGGATGATGGCGATGCGAGGCCCAAGGTTTTGCCCGTGTACCGGGCGCGCCAATCGGTCAACCAAGGCTCAAGCAAGTCAGGGTCGTTGGTGTATCCTCGCGTCCCCAGCAATGCGGCCGCAGCTGTCGCAAATGTCCCCGCATTCTTTGGTATCTCGACCATCCTACTCATTACAAAAAACGACCTCTGCCCAGCGGGGCAGATAAGCCCCTAAAAACGAATGATTAATCCAATGTTCAAACGCCGCTGTCATAAGGGCATTCAAGGCAAGCTACTTTAATGTGGCTTTTCATGGGGTAGCGCATAGGCGCTTTGGAGGAATTTCAAAACCGATATGGACTTTTTCGCGGCCTTTTTCGCGCCCTTAGTGCTGTTGATTGCTGGACCCACGGGTGGCGGCAGCGATGAGCATGATGGTGACCGCGCAGAGCAAACCTTCTCGCCAGCCCCCGCTAGTGCATCTGGCCAAGCTGCATCGAGCGCAGCTCCAGCTGCCGAGGGCTTGCTCTCGCCAATTCTACCGCAGTCTTCGCAATTGCGCGAGGATGCTACCAGCACCCCGCCTGCAGGGACCAATCGGCAGAAGCTGCCGCCTTTGTTGGGCTTTGGTTCGGGCATTCGCGGCGATCGCTACAATCAAGTGCGCATTGAACAACGCGTCATTGTGCGGATTGGGCCTCAGTCCAGCGCGGCAAGCCGCAATCTTTCGGCCAATCTTGTCAATGATACGGGCGAAGCTCAGTATTCTGAAGCGGCCATGGGGAAATGCGTGGCTGCCAAAGATATCTTGGCGGTAAGAGCGACAGAGGGATCTCGATTGCTTCTGTTTTTGCGAGAGAACGGCCTGATTATGGCCAGCCTTGATAAGACATGCTCGTCACGAGACTTCTATTCTGGCTTCTATTTTGAACAAAACAGCGACGGACAACTGTGCATTGACCGGGAACGTTTGCAATCTCGCAGTGGCGCTAAGTGCCAACTTGTGCAATTGCGCAGGCTGGTTCCGCTTAACTGAGCCTGCTTTGGCATTGTTCAAGGCCTGAACATGGGAAGCGTATCCCGCTCGATAGGGCAACTGTTGGAGTAAGGGCTTGCCCTTTGCGAAGACGGGCAGACGCAGCTTGCATCGCTTAGCGATACACCAAACACGGAAATTTTTTCACGCATGAATTTTGCCGATCTCGGCCTTTCACCCGACCTGCTCAAAGCGGTTGATGACGCTGGCTATACCGAGCCAACACCGATCCAAGCGCAGGCCATTCCGCCCGTGCTGATGATGAAAGATGTCCTCGGCATTGCGCAGACCGGAACTGGCAAGACAGCCAGCTTCGTTTTGCCTATGATCGACGTGCTTGCATCGGGCCGACGCAGAGCGCTGATGCCGCGCAGCCTCATCCTCGAGCCGACCCGAGAATTGGCCGCCCAAGTCGCTGAAAATTTTGAGAAATATGGCACGAACCATGATCTCAAAATGGCATTGCTTATTGGCGGTGTGCAGATGGGCGATCAGGTCAAAGCCTTGAACGAGGGCGTGGATGTTTTGATCGCGACGCCTGGCCGCTTGATGGATCTGTTTGAGCGCGGAAAGATCCTTCTCAACGGCTGCGAATTGCTGGTCATTGATGAAGCCGATCGCATGCTCGACATGGGCTTCATTCCCGATATTGAGTTCATTTGTTCCAAACTTCCCGAGCAGCGCCAAACCATGCTGTTTTCAGCGACAATGCCGCCGCCGATTGAGAAGTTGGCAAAGACGTTTTTGTCAAATCCCAAGCGGATTGAAGTCAGCCGTGCGGCCAGCACAAATGAGAATATCACCGCCTTTAAAGTTGGCGTGAAACCGCGTCAAAAGCGCGAATCGCTGCGCTGGCTCCTAGACAATGACCATGTGGATACGGCGATTATCTTTGCCAATCGCAAGGTAACGGTGCGCGAACTCAACAAAGCCTTACAAAGCTATGGCTTTGCGAGTAGCGAAATTCACGGCGATATGGATCAGTCGAGCCGCTTGAAAGAGCTGGAGCGTTTCAAATCCGGCGACGTCAATATTTTGGTCGCCAGCGATGTCGCTGCGCGCGGGCTTGATATTAAGGGCGTGAGCCACGTCTTTAATTATGACACGCCTTGGCATCCTGATGATTATGTTCACCGGATTGGCCGGACAGGCCGGGCGGGAGCGAAGGGTCGCGCCTTCACATTCTTCACGAATGAAGATGCAGAAGCGATTGCCAATGTCGAAAAGCTGACAGGCAGCGAAATCCCTGTTTTTGGCAAGAGCGATGTGCGGGTCGAGCTGAAAGATGCACCAGACCAATCGTCAGACTCAGATGGTGACCATGATCGCGATAATGACAGCGAGGCGCCACGCCGGGAAAAAGGCCGCGGGCGCGGACGCAGTAAAGGCTCGTCTCGCGATGATAAAAAGCGCGATGAGGCCCCCAAGCAAGACAGCGAACGGGACGGAGGTGAACGCGAAGAGCGCAAGCCGCGCCGGGCACGCCGTGATGATCGCCGAGATGCGCGCGAAGATGAGCGCCAGAATGATCGACGCCCCAATGAAAGAAGCTCGCGCAGCAATTCCGGTGATAGGGACACCAAGCCATCCGGCTCTAGGGGGTCCGATCATGGGCAAAAAAGCTCCCCGCGCCAGCAAGAACGGTCTGAACCGAGCGAACCGGGCGAATGGAACGGTCCTCAGCCCGGTTTTCTTGATGTTGGTTGGAAAGAATAGCGCCGCAGATTGCGCGCGAATTCAGCAAACCGCTCGTGGCTAGCCAGCGAGGCTGACAAAGCTGTCGATCACGCGCTTTGTGCCATAATCCTCAAACTCAATCTCAAGCTTATTGCCCTCTTGGTTCATCACCACGCCTGACCCGAATTTGTCATGCGTTACCTGAGCGCCAATGCTGATGTCGCTGCGTCCTTTTGCAGCAAAGCTAGCAGCGCTTCGCCGGTTTTCAGGAAGGCGTGCAGGCGAAGTGTCATAGCCAGTTGCCACGGCGCGCTGCCAACCCGGACCGCGCCCTTGCGCTCTTTCAGGTTTTGTCGTCGCCACATGGGCAAAGGGGTCATCACTTTCTGACCAATTGGCTCGCCATAGGCTTGCCCCGCCGCTCATGGTCGTTTCTGCATCGACCGTGTCTGCTGGCAATTCCTCGATAAAGCGGCTTGGGATAGAGCTTGTCCATTGCCCAAAAATGCGCCTGTTGGCAGCGTGCACAATCGTGCAGCTTCTGCGCGCGCGGGTGATCGCCACATAGGCGAGACGCCGCTCTTCCTCGAGGCTAGCAAGGCCGCCTTCGTCCAAAGAGCGTTGGGATGGGAAAACGCCTTCCTCCCACCCGGGCAAAAAGACGTGATTAAACTCCAACCCCTTGGCCCCATGCATGGTCATGATCGTGACTTTTGCGCCGTCATTGCGAGCGTCATTGTCCATGACCAAGGCGACATGCTCTAGAAAATCGCCGAGCGTTTCATATTCCTCCATCGCGCGGGCAAGCTCTGACAGGTTTTCGGCGCGGCCAGCCGCTTCTGGAGAGCGGTCACTGTTGAGCATCTCTTCATAGCCGCTCTCGCTCATAACGGTGCGGAGCAATTCGGCAGGCGTCACTTCTTCTGCCTGCTCGCGCCAGTGAACGAACAGCTTGAGCAAATCCGCAATTGTGCCGCGAGCACGCTTGGGCAGATCATCGCTGCCCGCAAGGTCGAGCGCGGCTGCTGCCAAAGGCGCGTTCATGCTGCGCGCATGACGACGCATTGCTTCCAATGCCTTTGCCCCAAGGCCGCGCTTGGGTTGATTGTAAATCCGCTCAAACGCCAGATCGTCAGCTGGTTGAGCGATCACTCGCAGATAAGCCATCGCATCGCGTATTTCAGCGCGTTCGTAAAAGCGCTGCCCGCCAATTATGCGATAGGATAGTCCGATCTGGATAAAGCGGTCTTCAAACTCGCGGGTCTGATATTGCGCCCGCACGAGGATCGCAACATCATCCAAAGGAGTGCCTTCTTGCTCCAATCGCTCAATCTCTTCGCCTACCCGCCGCGCTTCTTCAGGGGCATCCCACACGCCAATTGCGCGCAGCTTGTCGCCTTGCTCAAGCTGCGTCCAAAGCGTCTTGCCAAGCCTGTCAGAATTGGATTGGATCAGCCCCGATGCAGCAGCCAGAATTTGCGGGGTGGAGCGATAATTTTGCTCCAGCTTGATCACCTTTGCGCCGGGAAAATCCTTTTCAAAACGCAAGATGTTAGCCACTTCTGCGCCGCGCCAAGAATAAATCGACTGGTCATCATCGCCGACAACGCAGATGTTTTTGCGGGTTTGAGCGAGCAGCCGCAGCCACAGATATTGGACCTGATTGGTGTCCTGATACTCATCCACCATGATGTATTTGAAGCGCTGCTGATATTGCTCCAACACATCGCGATGCTGGCGCAGAATATTGAGCATATGCAGCAGCAAATCGCCAAAGTCGCAGGCGTTCAGCGCTTTCATACGGTCTTGATAGGCTGTGTAAAATTCAATCCCGCGCCCGTTGGCGTAAGCCTCATTATCGACCGCATCGAGATCGCCGGGATTAAGCCCTCGGTTCTTCCAGTTATCAATCAAGCCAGCCAATTGGCGCGGCGGCCAACGCTTTTCATCCACTTCATTGTCGCGGATCAACTGTTTGAGCAGCCGCAATTGATCGTCTGTATCGATGATCGTGTAGTTTGATTTGAGGCCGACCAATTCGGCATGGCGACGCAGCATTTTCGCGCCGATTGAATGGAATGTGCCAAGCCACGGCATGCCTTCAACCGCATCACCGATATGAGCGCCGACCCTTTCGCGCATCTCGCGCGCGGCCTTATTGGTGAAGGTCACGCACAATATCTCGCTGGGCCAAGCCTTGCGCATAGCAATAAGGTGGGCGAGCCGTGCGGTAAGGGCCGCCGTTTTCCCCGTGCCAGCGCCCGCCAGCATAAGAACGGGCCCTTCGCTGGTTAAAACGGCATCGCGCTGAGGCGCATTTAACTGCGCAGCATAAGCGGGCA
>CAZTFZ010000004.1:23650-31746 GCA_964613105.1 uncultured Porphyrobacter sp.
CTGGTTAAAACGGCATCGCGCTGAGGCGCATTTAACTGCGCAGCATAAGCGGGCAGGCTCTCGTCAACAGAAGCGCCGCCGGATGGTGGCCCGGACTGGGCGCCAGATCGAGTGGGGGTTGAGGCAGGAATATTGGACATCGCAACAGCGAACAGTTAGAGAACATCATCACCCCATGCAAGCGGGTTTAGCGATTGTCTGGGGCAAAACAGGGAGAAATTTCATGCTCAATGGAGGCTGCCATTGCGGCGCGATCCGCTATCAAATTTCGGGTGAGCCAGTGGGCCATGCTTTGTGCCATTGCACAGATTGTCGCAGGACCAGCGGCGCACCCATGGTCGGATGGCTTATGGTCAAGGACGATCAACTGAGCGTTACGGGCGATGCCAGTATCTATGCCTCTTCGCAGGATGCAAGGCGGCACTTCTGCATCCAATGCGGAACGGGGCTGTTTTACAGCAATGATGTCAATCTGCCGGGTTTGGTCGATGTTCAATCCGCGACGTTGGATGATCCCGATGAAGCACCGGCTGAGGTTCACATCCAAACCGCTGACCGGATTGCGTGGATGGAAAAGGCCCATGAATTGCCGCAGTTTGAGGAATATCCGCCGCAAGATTAATCGCTTGGTTTAAGACGCCATTCGCCAAAGAGAGATTTGCGCCTTGCCCACTTTGCGTGTTGCCTCGCAATCCAAGGGCTTGATATCGAGCGGCTCATCACTGGCGGTTTCGAGCGCAATCCAGCTGCTTGGCGCGATCCAGCCAAGCCGGGCCAAACGATCGAGCGCAACAGCGCCCGCGCCAGTGTGATAGGGCGGGTCGAGCAGCAGCAGATCATAGGGCTGCGATGCGGCGCGCAATTGGGTGACAGAGGCGGCTTCCACCTTCGTGCGAAGTCTAGCATCAAGCGCAGCGATATTCTTAGCGATAGCATCAAGGGCAGGGCGGTCTTGCTCGATAAAGTGGCAATGCGCAGCGCCTCTCGACAAAGCCTCCAACCCCAAAGCGCCAGAGCCTGCGAAAAGGTCTGCAACGCGCAAATCTTCAAAGCTGCCCAATCGGCTGGCGAGCATGTTGAACAGGGTTTCGCGCGTTCGGTCGGCGGTGGGCCTTGTCGCCTCGCCCTTGGGGGCAATCAGCTTGCGGCCGCGCCATTCGCCTGAAATTATCCTCATGCGCTTGGCTCGTTATTTTGAGGGCAAAGTGCGACGAAAACCATCGAGATCCGACTTATTGATCACGCCAACTTGGCCGCGCGGCAAATCATCGAGCGCAAAGGGGCCGTAAGCGGTTCGCATCAAGCGGCTCACTTGCAGGCCCAAATGTTCGAGCACGCGCCGCACTTCGCGGTTTTTGCCCTCGGTCAGCGTCATTGTAATCCAGCGATTGCGGCCTGATCCGCGCTCTAAATCGGCCTCAATCGAGCCATAGCGAATGCCTTCAATCGTTATCCCTTCGATCAAGCCATCGAGCTGATCCTGCGAAATATCGCCAAAGGCGCGCGCGCGATAGGTTCTTGGGACCCCGCTAGAGGGCAGCTCCATCTGCCGCTTCAATTCGCCATCATTGGTTAGCAGCAACAGCCCCTCGGTGTTAAAGTCGAGGCGGCCAATCGGCATCACTCGGCCGACATTGGAGGGCAGGGCGTTGCGCAAAGCATCATAAATGGTTGGGCGCCCCTTGGGGTCGCGCTCTGCCGTGAGGAGTCCTGATGGCTTGTGAAAGCAGAACAATTGCGCTTCTTCCGCCTTGCCCACCGCTTTTCCATCAACCGTGACGCCAGCAAGACTGGTGAGTTTTACCGCCGGGGTTTCAAGCACCTTGTCATGAATTTTGACCCGCCCATCAGCGATCATCCGCTCAACCTCGCGGCGGCTTGCGATGCCAGCTCTCGCGAGCAATTTGGCGATGCGGTCGCCTTCTTCAGGCAGCCTATTGTCAGATGGTGTTTTGGACATTTGCGGCTGCGCCTAAGCTTTCCGCATAGCTGGCGCAAGGGATAGTTGGAGCAAGGACTGGCGCGTTTTCAGTCTATTTTTGCAGGCTTTTCATCAAATCGGCGATGGTGGCGTGATAATGGGCAATCCCGCTCTCCATCGTGCCCAGTGTCAGATGGTCAATCGCGCCGGTTTCAAGGCCCTGTTGGCCCAATTCTGCCGCGCGAAAATCCTCGCTAGCAAAGACGCCGCCATCGAGCAGCGCCCAGCTGCGTTCCCAATGATCGCGCGCTTTGTCGGTCGCAGGCGCCTCTGCAATCAGCATAAAATCCTCAACCAAAGTGTGGTTATGGGCTTGCGGCATCATCACCATGAGATTGATATAATCAGGGCTTGGAATGATGAGCGCGCCCGGGATCAGCTGATAGGCAAAGGTCACAAGCCTGCGTAGGGCGCTCATATCCGAAAGGTCGACCCCCTCCATATCTTCCAGCCTGCCAACGGCTGAGCGATGATGCGGCCCGACCATATCGCCCGCAGTCACGCCGTCCTTAAAAAAGGGGCCAATCGTATTCGCATGAAGGCGCGTCACGTGATAGCTTTCGAGGAAAGCGTCCATGATGAGCTTCCAATTGGCTGCGACCGAATGGGTTTTGCGGCGAAACAGCACATGCTCGCCTGCGCCAAATGCGTCCATATCGGCGCCCATCAGCCTAGCATCAGCAAAATCAGGGTCAGCTTTCGGTGAGAACCAAATGAGGCCGCCGCTTTCCAAGCTTTCCAGTTCGACCAGCCCGTTATCGTCCTTGTCAAAGCCGGGAAAACTCTCTGGGCGAGGCAGGGCAAGCAAGCGTCCATCCACGCCATAGGTCCATGCGTGATAGGGGCAGACGAGTTTCTTTGCGCATTGGACTTCATTGCCCTCGACCAATCGCGTGCCGCGATGCTGGCAGACGTTGAGGAAAACATGCACTTCGCCCTTTGCGTCGCGGGTGATGAGCAGCGGGCGGCCTGTGGCGTCATGCGGCACAGCCATGCCAGCGTCGGGCAGGAGCGCGCTGGGACAAAGGATTTGCGGCATCGATTCGAATATCGCTGCTTTTTCCGCCGCGAAATGCTGAGGGTCGGTGTAAAGCGAGGCAGGCACTTTTTGGATTGCCGATGCAGGCTGCGTTCCGCCATCCGCGACCTTTTGCGCAAGCGCAAGCTGGCCCCCAGTGGGCGACAGTTTTGCGCTGGGTTTGCCCCCTGAGTTGGTGGCTGAGTTGGTGGCTGAATTAGTGTCTGAATTGGCCGCGATTGTGGGCGCATCTTTCATGATGCCTGTTCCTCTCTCATTATCGCCGCTATTGTTGCAAAAAATCCGCCTCAACGAAAGGGCGGAAGGCTAAGGGCACGACGAATATGGCTACCAATACTGCAAGCAAGCCGGGCTGGAGAACAGTGCTGCGCGCTATGGGGCAGCGCAAAACGGGCTTTATGGCCTTGTTCGGCTTTGCCAGCGGGCTACCTTTCGCGCTGTTTCTGGGCACGCTCTACGCTTGGCTTACCGAGGCTGAGGTTGATTTAGAGACCATGGGTGTGTTCTCGCTCATCGGGCTGGCCTATGCCTTCCAATTCCTGTGGTCGCCGCTGATTGATAAGGTCAATCTTCCTATTTTCAAAAAGCTGGGCCGGCGCAAACAATGGATGGTGCCAGCGCAATTGCTCTTGGGCGCGATCCTTGTGACTTTGAGCGTTCTGGAACCCAAAACGCAGCTCGGCTGGTTTAGCCTGCTTGCAGGCATCGGAGCCTTTGCCAGCGCCACACAAGACATCGCGATCAACGCTTGGCGGATTGATGTCGCCGACGAGGATGCGACGCTCGATATCCTCTCATCGGTCTATCAGATGGGCTATCGCTTGGCGGCCTTGGTAGGCGGCGCATTAGGGTTGATCATTGCCGCACGCATTGGCTGGCCAGAGACATATATGCTGATGGGCGCAATCCTGCTTGCCATTGGCGCGGCTGGATTGTTCGCGCCAGACACGCCCGTTGTCTTGGTTGCTGACGGCGAGGAGAAAGTCGTCGACGAACAATTGCTCGCATTGCGCGATGCTGGCGAGCTGCGGCCTGAAGTGCGCGCAAGGGCTTTGTTTGTCGTCGCTTTGCTATGGGCAGCAGCCATCGGCACGGTCTTGACCTTCATGGTGATGTCGATGACCTATGCACCCGAAGACCGACCCAATCCGACGCAGTTCACCTTGGGCTTTGGCCCTTGGATTATCGTTGCAACGGTGGTCGTCCCTGCGCTCATCGCAGGCTGGCTTGCAAGCCAGAAACGCGCTGGCAAGAACTTGTTGTCAGAGGCGGCTGATCCTTCCTCAAGCGGCGGCTATGTCATGGATCACTTATACCGCGCTTTGGTGTTGCCTCTGGTCGAATTTGTCGGACGGATGGGCTGGTCGCTCGTATTGATCCTCGCGCTGGTTCTGACCTACCGGATTTGCGATGCGATCTGGGGCACATTCGCCTATCCCTTCTATTTGGGAGAGCTCGAATACACCAATGACGAGGTTGCCTTTGCCTCCAAATTCTTCGGCGTGGGCGCTATTATCGCAGGGCTAGCCTTTGGCGGTTATATGCTGACGGTCATCGGCAGAATGGCAACGCTGACGATTGGCGCATTGCTGGCAGCGCTCACCAATCTGCTCTATGCCGATCTAGCAGTTGGCGGCGCGAATATGCAGGCCTTTAGCGATGCGGTCGGCTTTACTTGGGCGATCTCTCAAGTGCCCGTAATCGGCGGGCCGAGCTTGGCCAAATTGACCTTCACCATCATGTTTGAAAATCTCGCGATTGGCATTGCGGGGGCGGCCTATGTGGCATGGCTTTCCTCGATTGTTTCAAAGCAATTTAGCGCGGTTCAATATGCGCTTTTGTCCTCGCTCACTCTGCTTGTGGGCACATTGGGGCGCGGCGCTTTGGGAGAGATGATCGAAGACCGCGGCTATTTCGACGTGTTCATTCTGACTACGCTGATCGGACTTGTGGCAGTGGTATTGTGCCTTGGCGAATGGTTCCGCCAATCGATGCCCGGTTCCAACACAGGCGTGGTGACACCTCCGAATAATGCGGGTTAGAAGCGGGTTAAGCGGGGCTTAGCGGCTATTAGTGCGGCAACTCGCCATTAGCGCGTAGGACTTCGCCAGCCAGATAAAGCGAACCTGCGATCAGCACTGGGTAATCGTCTGTGGGCAGATTTTGCAGAGCCTCTTCAACGCTGCCCGCTGATTGGGCTTGCTCGCCAAAGGCTGACGCTGGGTGGCAGTCATGGCCTGCAATCGGCACGGCGGTGATGCTGCGGATACTGTCACCAAGCGGTCTGACTATGGCAGCCGGGTCTTTTGCCTCCAACATGCCGATGATGAGGTGAACTGAACGGCCCTCAAACTCGGCTGCTATGGCTTCTCCAGCACTCGCATTATGCCCGCCGTCGAGCCACATTTCACGTGTATCGTTAGCGAGCGGTCCAGGCGACAGACGCTGCAAGCGTGCAGGCCAGTTTGCACTCGAAAGCCCCTTTGCAATGGCTGCGCCTGCCACGCTGACCTTGGATTGCGCATCTAACATCGCTTTAGCGAGAGCCGCATTGCGCGATTGATGCTCGCCCACCAAGGACACATCATCAGGGCCAAACTCAAGCAGCTCCTCTAAAGACAATTCTCGAAGCTCTGCGCGTTTCTGTGTGGCGGTTTTCCGAATGGCTCTTCGCGCTTCCTCGGGATAGCCCGCTGCCATGGTGACGAGCGGCACGCCCGCCTTGGCAATGCCCGCTTTCTCAAACGCAATCCGCGCCATGGGATCGGTTGGCACGCCGTCCTCTGGCGCGAGCAGAAAGCGCTCATGGTCGATGCCCAACGCAGCAATCCCGCACACTGCCACCGCATCAGCTTCTAAAACATTGGTTGCATCGAGCCGGCCGCCAAGGCCAACCTCTATAATGCAAGCATCGGCAGGCACGCGCGCAAATTCGACGAATGCAGCAGCGATAGTCACTTCGAAAAAGCTTGCAGTCAGCCCCTCAGCGGCGTTGAAAACCTTGGCTAAAACCTCGGCTAACCGCTCATCCGAAATCAGCTTTCCAGCGACTCTAATCCGCTCGTTATACCGCACAAGATGAGGGCTAGTTGTGACGTGAACGCTTTTGCCATCGGCCTCCAGCATAGCCCGCAGAAAAGCGCAGACAGAGCCCTTGCCATTGGTTCCTGCGACATGAAAAACCGGCGGCAATCGGTCCTGCGGATTACCAAGTCGGTCGAGCAGGCTGGTGATCGTAGCAAGATCAACGCGGCCAGTCGCCAGCGATAGCGAGCCTAGCCTGTCCAATTGGGCCTGAACCTTGGGGTCATCGGAACGGGCAAAATCACGCATATTTAGCCCCTTTTTGCACGCAGTTGGCTGCTGTTAAGCTGCCTTTTGCGGGGTCAAATAGTCGAGGATGCTTGCAAGCGTGCTCTTAATCTCATGGCGGTGAACAACCATGTCGATCATGCCATGCTTCAAGAGATATTCCGCGCGCTGGAACCCCTCGGGCAGTTTTTCACGAATGGTGTCTTGGATCACGCGCTGTCCGGCAAAGCCAATAAGTGCGCCGGGTTCTGCAATCTGAACATCGCCCAGCATAGCATAGCTGGCCGTAACGCCGCCGGTCGTCGGATCGGTCAGCAGCACGATATAAGGAAGGCCCGCTTCTTTAAGCCGCCGTGTCATCACCGTCGCCTTGGGCATTTGCATCAGGCTCAAAATACCCTCTTGCATCCGAGCGCCGCCAGCAGCGGTGACGACCACATAGGGCGCTTTGCGGGCCAATGCGCGTTCAGCGCCAGCACAAAAGGCTGTGCCAACGGCCATGCCCATGCTGCCGCCCATAAAGGTGAAATCTTGGACGCCAACGACAGCTGGATGGCCGTCAATCGTGCCAGAGCCTGCCAAAAACGCATCGCCCTTGGGCCGCTCTGCCGGGTTTTTCGCCCGCGCTTGCTTAAGCCGGTCGGTGTATTTCTTTGTGTCCTTAAACCGCAAAGGGTCTTGCTTCACCTCTGGCTGCTCGAGCAGGTCAAACCCTTCATCAAGCAGCAGCGCCAAACGTTCGGGCGCAGATAGCCGCCCGTGATGGTCGCAGCGCGGGCAGACATGGGCATTGTCCTCATATTCCTGCGCAAAGATCATCTCTTGGCAGGCTTTGCATTTGATCCAGAGGTCTTTTTCCGTCGTCCGTTTGGGCAGGAAAGAGATCGAGCTGCGCACTCGGGTAAACCAATTCATGTGCTGCTTCCTTTAGCGCGCTGTGTGGACCGCATCGGCCAATGACTGTGTGTAAGCCTTTAGCTTGGCAGGAGCCTCAAGGCCATATTCGCCGACAATTTCTACCAAGGCAGAGCCGACGACGACCCCGTCTGCATGTTTGGCAATGGCGGCGGCTTGTTCAGGGGTGCGCACGCCAAAGCCGACCGCAACGGGCAATTCGGTCTGCGCTTTGAGCCTTGTGACCGCCTCCTCAATGCTGGCTTGGGCTGCTTGCTGCTTGCCTGTTACGCCCGCCACAGAGACGTAATAGACGAAGCCCGATGAGCCTTCCAAAACTTGCGGCAGGCGCGCTGTATCGGTTGTTGGCGTGGCAAGGCGGATGGGCGCAATGCCAACATCGCGCAGGGCAGGGCCGAGCGCTTCATCTTCCTCTGGCGGAATATCGACGCAGATCACGCCGTCCACACCCGCTTGGGAGGCTTCCCTCGCAAACCATTCAGGCCCGCGCCTTATCATCGGATTGGCATATCCCATCAGCACCAGCGGCACGTCAGAGTGCCGCGCGCGAAACTCCGCGGCGATGGTGAGCACATCATCGGTGGTTGTGCCTGCGCCAAGGCTGCGCAAGTTCGCCGCTTGGATCGCAGGGCCATCGGCCATGGGATCGGTGAAGGGCATGCCAAGCTCGATCACATCAGCGCCGCCTGCGACCAGCGCATCGAGATTGGCCGCCGTGTCGCCATCACCAGCGGTGATGAAAGCGACGAGGGCAGGGCTGGTGAAGGCTGAGGAAAGGCGGGAAGGGCGACTGCTCACATCTCCACTCCCAGCTTTTCAGCCACGGTGAAAATGTCCTTATCGCCGCGT
>CAZTFZ010000005.1:0-7284 GCA_964613105.1 uncultured Porphyrobacter sp.
TGGCGTTTATCATTGGCTTCTTGCTGATTATCCCCATTGGCGGCGCGGATATGCCCGTGGTTGTGTCCATGTTGAACAGCTATTCTGGTTGGGCGGCAGCGGCGATGGGCTTTACGCTCGGCAACACTGCGATGATTATCACTGGCGCTTTGGTTGGCTCTTCCGGCGCGATCCTCAGTTACATCATGTGCAAGGCGATGAACCGCAGCTTCCTCAGCGTGATCGCGGGCGGCTTTGGCGCGGATGATAGCGCAGCTGGCGGCGGTGAAGCGCGCGAGGCGCGGCCCTATAAGCAGGGTAGCGCGGATGATGCAGCCTTTATGCTGGAGCAGGCCGAAAAGGTCATCATCATCCCTGGCTATGGCATGGCAGTGGCGCAAGCGCAGCATGTCCTGCGCGAAATGGCCGATACTCTCAAAGAAAAGGGCGTGGATGTGAAATACGCTATCCACCCCGTTGCTGGCCGGATGCCGGGGCATATGAATGTGCTGCTGGCAGAAGCGAATGTGCCTTATGATGAAGTGTTCGAGCTGGAAGACATAAACTCAGAATTTGCCCAAGCCGATGTTGCCTTCATCATTGGCGCGAATGATGTGGTGAACCCTGCTGCGAAAACCGACAAATCATCGCCCATTTACGGCATGCCCGTGTTCGATGTGGATAAGGCCAAGCAGGTCTTTTTCATCAAGCGTTCGATGGGCGGGGTCGGTTATGCCGGCGTTGATAATGACGTCTTCTATATGGACCAGACCATGATGCTTTTGTCTGATGCGAAGAAGATGGTCGAAGAGATCGTCAAGGCGCTGGACTAGGCGCGAGCCATGAAGCGCTTTGCCTTTGCTTTGCTAATGCTGGCCGCAATTGCGGCTGGGGTCTGGGTCTATACCGGCGGGCTTGATGCCGTGACCGAAGCACGGGTTAACACCGCATTGGTAGAGGCGGGCGCTCCGCAAGAATTGGCCGATTGCATGGCTCCCAAGATGGTCGATAAATTATCTTTAGTGCAGCTCAAAAAACTGGAGGGCCTGCGCGCAGAAGAGGGCGAGGCAGCAGTGCCGCTTTCGCCCACCCAGCTGATTGAGCGGGTTCGCCGGGTCGATGATAGCGAGGCAGTGCAGGTTACGGCGCTTGCTGGCGCTCGCTGCGCTTTGGGTTCCCTCTTTTGATAGATAGAGTTCTAACAGGCGCAACTGCGCTCTGAAATTCGCTTTCTAACCAGCCAAAACTTGCATTCTTGTCTCCCTGCGCCACAATGCGCGCCAAGGGAGAGACTTATGATCCGAGCGACAATCGCTGTACTGCTTGCGGCAACCGCATTTCCAGCCTTGGCTGAAACTCACAATGTGGCAGCGGGTGAGGGCGCACAAGAACGCTTGCAAGAGGCGCTTATCCTAGCCGAGCCGGGCGATGAGATCGTTTTGGAAGCAGGGCGATATACGCTCACCGATGGCCTTAGCCTTGACGTTGACAATGTCACTTTGCGCGGCGCTGGCATGGATGAAAGCGTGCTCGATTTCACCACGCAGCAAGGGGCGGGTGAGGGATTGCTGGTTACCAGCGACGGCGTGACCTTGCGCGATTTCGGGATGGAGAACCCCAAGGGCGACGGGATTAAGTCCAAGGGCGCTGACCAGATCATCTACCATGCTGTGCGGGTTGAATGGACCGGCGGGCCGCTTGCCACCAATGGCGCTTATGGCATTTACCCCGTCGAGGCGCGCGATATTCTTGTGCAGGATAGCTATGTTCGCGGGGCGTCCGATGCAGGCATTTATGTCGGCCAATCGGAAAACATCATCGTGCGGCGCAACCGCGTGGTTGAAAATGTTGCTGGCATTGAGATTGAAAACAGCACTGGCGCAGAGGTCACCGAAAACCTCACCACGCTCAACACTGGCGGTATTTTGGTGTTCGATTTGCCCGGCCTACCCAAAGTGGGCGGAGGCAATGTCTTGGTCGCGCGCAATGCAGTGATCGGCAACAACACCGACAATTTCGCGCCAGAGGGCAATATCGTCGCCAGCGTTCCTGCTGGCACTGGTGTGATGGTGATGGCCAATACGAGGGTGCAGGTGCGAGACAACGCTTTGGTCAACAATAACACATCCCATGTGATGCTGATTGCATACAGTCAGGATTTTGACGACGAGCGCTATCAACCTCGCCCTGTCGCAGTGACGGTTGGCGGAAATATCTATGGCAGCGGCGGGACCGCGCCTGATTTTCCAGGCGGCGAATTGCTTACGGCGGCCTTTGGCGGGGCTTTGCCCAATATTCTCACCGATGGCCTGCATGAGAAACTGGCGATCTTTGACCCAACGCCCGTCTTGAACTTGGGGCTCACACGCGTTGGTCAGCCGCTTACTGAAGTGGCGCCGTCTGTGATGAATCCAGTCGTTGCAGGCGATTATCCTAGCCTTGCACCTATTGTACTGCCTGAAGGGATGGAGGCGCGGCTTAAGTGATCCGGTCTGCCGCAATCTTTTGCGCGGGCTTGCTGGCGCTTACGGGCGCGGTTTCTTTTTCCTCGGCCCGCTCAATCCTCGCGGTTAATGAGGCGGCGGTCATGCAAGGCATGGCGCGCAATTTGTCGGACTATCGCTTTTTTGCAGATGCGCGGGCGCAAGTGCCTGTGCCGCATGTCCATCGCTATCGCCTCAACACGCCGCTTTATTCCGACGGCGCGGATAAATTGCGGTTCGTCTATCGTGCTTCGGGCACATATTTTGCAGGCCCAGACCCCGACAAGGATGATGGCGGTCTGCTGCAATTTCCGGTCGGCAGCGCGCTTATCAAAACCTTCGCCTTTGGCGAGGGGGAGGAGCGTCGCTTGATCGAAACCCGCGTTTTGCTGCACCGCGAGGATGGCTGGGTCGCTCTGCCCTATCGCTGGAACGAAGCGCAGACCGATGCGAGGCTTGCCTTAGCAGGAGGACGAGTGCCGATCACCACGCCAGCAGGCGAGGACATCAGCTACCGGATCCCCAATAAGAACCAATGCAAGCAATGCCATGTCAAAGATGGCAGCGTCACGCCGATTGGCCCGAAGGCGCGCAATCTTCCTGCTGAATGGCTGGCGCAAATGAGCGCAGCCGGTCATTTTGGGGCGGGCCACTCTGCTGGAAACGTGACCCCAAGCGAATATCTGCCCGATTGGTCGGCGCGCGTGGAGGGCGAGAATACGGCCAAATTGGCGCGCGCTTATCTCGATATCAATTGCGCCCATTGCCATCAGCCGGGCGCTAGCGCCTCAAACTCGGGCCTCGATCTGCGCTGGGAGCAGGATGATCCGCACGCTTTGGGAATAGCCAAACCGCCAGTTGCCGCAGGGCGAGGGTCAGGCGGGCATTTGGTCTCTATCGCGCCGGGGCAGCCCGATCAGTCGATTGTGGTCCACAGGATGAGCTCAACCGATCCGGGCGTTGCCATGCCCGAGCTTGGCAAGGCCACGCTCGATCAGGATGGGATTGCGGTGGTTAGCTCTTGGATTACGGCAATGTCAAAAGAAGGAACCGTCCAATGAAATGGTTTTTGCGCGGAGCTGCATTGGTCTTTGCGGTGATCGTGATTGCGCTGGTGTTCATGCGCGTTCCCGATACCGATGCTGCCGAAATGCGCGCCAAATATGGCGGCGAGCCTTCGCAATTCCTGACGCTCGATGATGGGCTGGAAGTGCATTACCGCGACGAAGGTCCGCGCGATGCTCAACCGCTGGTCTTGCTGCATGGTTCCAACGCTGATTTGCACACTTGGGAGCCTTGGGTCCAGCGCTTGTCAGCGCGCTACCGCGTGATCCGTTTTGACCAGATCGCGCACGGTATCACGGGCCCTGCGCAAGATGATGATTATGCTCTATCTAGCTTCGTCGCCGATGTGGATGAGGTAACGCGCAAGCTTGGCCTTGAGCAATTTGTGCTGGCCGGCAATTCGATGGGCGGGAATATCGCAGCGGCTTTCGCGCTTGATCACCCAGAGCGGCTAACGGGCCTCGTGCTTATTGATGCCAGCGGCGCTCCTGTTGAGCGCGAGGGTGGCGGCAATATCTTTTTTACGCTGGCCTCTATGCCCGGCGTCGGATCAGTGCTCAGCACGATTACACCGCGCAGTCTTGTCGAGCGCAGCCTGTCGCAAAGTGTCGCCAATCAGGAGATTGTGACCGATGAAGCGATTGATCGCTATTGGGAGCTTGCTCGCTATCCCGGCAATCGCGCTGCCACTTTGAAACGATTTGCAACTCCGCGCAGCAGTTTCACGGCAGAGGATATTGCTACGATTGAAGTGCCGACATTAGTGATGTGGGGCGAACTTGATAGCCTTTTCCCTTATGAGGCGGCCAATTGGTATATGGAGGCTTTGCCCGAAGCAACGCTGGTCTCCTATGCAGATATTGGCCATTTGCCGATGGAAGAGGCTCCCGATCGCAGCGCGACCGATCTTGCGATTTGGATCGATGGAATTTTAGGGGCAGCGGCTGCGGCTGAGTTTGCACCTTAAGCTTAGC
Source organism: uncultured Porphyrobacter sp. (assembly GCA_964613105.1). Lineage (GTDB taxonomy): Bacteria > Pseudomonadota > Alphaproteobacteria > Sphingomonadales > Sphingomonadaceae > Erythrobacter. The sequence goes on from CAZTFZ010000005.1 coordinate 4,502, forward strand.
GACACCCTATTCCTCATAGCGCGATAGCGTTGCGCGTAAGGTCCGCCCTATGGTCGGGCTGCTGTATCGGCCAAATCGGCCATCAAAACTCATCCACTAAGGGGCTTATCTGTTGCGAAAACTCGGTTTGATTGGCGGGATGAGCTGGATTTCTACCCGCACCTATTACGAACGGATCAATCGGCTCGTGCAAAAGAGCGCAGGGCCAACGTCCAGCGCGCCGTTGCTGATTGAGAGCTTGGATTATGCGCCGCTCTATAAATTGTGCGATGAAGAAGGCTGGGACTTAGCGCGGCAAACGATTGGTGACGCAGCAGAGCGGCTAGAACAGGCGGGCGCGGGCGCTCTCGTGATCTGCTCTAACTCCAAGCACCGCGTTTATGATGATGTGGCGGGGCGATTGTCTATCCCCATTATTCATGTGGCTGATGTCTTGGGCAAAGCCATGGCCGATGCTGGCGTAAAAACCGCGGCCTTGCTCGGCACGCATGTCGTTATGACCGAGGGGTTTTACAGGCGGCAATTGGTTGGGCACGGAATTGACCTTCTCGCGCCCGATATGGACGAGGTGGCAACGCTTGACGGTGTGATTTTCGATGAGCTTATGATGGGCAAGGCCACTCGCGATGCAGAGCGCGCTTTGAAGTCAATTATCCGCAAGGCAGAGCAAGGGGGGGCAGAGGCGCTGGTTTTGGGCTGCACAGAGCTTGATCTGGTGGTGTCATCGGATGCCAATGTCTTGCCGATCTTCAATTCGGGCAAAGAGCATTGCAAAGCTGCGGCCAGCTGGATTTTGGGCGAAGATTGAACGCTAGCTTTAAACCGCTTGCCCAAACCTATCGACAAGCTTGGGCTGGGTTCGCAATTTGTTCACGTTGTTTGCCGCTGCGCAGTGGCATAGGCGTGAGCCTGTGATGACGCTCGCCCCCTATGCTGCTGATCCCGCCGCCTCGCGGGGCCGCGAATTTGCGAGCGGCGATGCTACGGGCCAAGCGCGCCTGCGCGGTCCGCGCAGCGATTTCCAGCGCGACCGCGACCGGATTATCCATTCCATCGCCTTCAGGCGTCTGCGTTCCAAGACACAGGTGTTCATCGCGCCCGATGGCGATCATTATCGCACCCGCCTGACGCACAGCATTGAAGTGGCGCAGATCGCCCGTGTTCTAGCCCGCGCATTGGGCCTCAATGAAGACCTCACCGAAGCGCTCAGCCTTGCCCATGATATTGGCCATCCGCCCTTTGGTCATGCGGGCGAAAAAGCCCTGAGCGAGGCGATGCTGCATGCAGGCGGCTATGATCACAATGCCCATGGCCTCAGGGTCCTGACTAGGTTGGAAAGTCCTTATCCGGGGCACGATGGCCTCAATCTGACATGGGAAACGCTGGAGGGCATGGCCAAGCACAATGGGCCGGTTTCAGAGCCCAATTGGGCCTTGGAGCAGATTGACGAAGCCTTCCCCTTGGAGCTTGATCAATGGCCCAGCCTAGAGGCTCAGATTGCCAATCTTGCTGATGATATTGCCTATGACAATCACGATATTGATGACGGTTTGCGCGCTGGCTTTTTGCAGCTCGATGATCTGTTGGCGCTTGATTTTGTCGCGGAACGTTGGCGCGATGTGGAACAGCGTTTTCCCGGCGCTCCGCAAGACCGCCTTTTGCGCGAGCTTATCAGGGGGCAAATTGGGGTGATGGTCAATGATGTGCTGGCTGAAACGGGCGATGCGCTAACAGGCATAGAAACCATCGAGGATGTCAGGGCGCAGACCAAACCGCTTGTGCAGTTTTCGCCTGCGATGAAAGAGCAGGAGCGCCAGCTCAAAAGCTTCATGTATGAAAAACTGTATTTTCACCCTGATCAGCTGGAAACCGCCGAGCGCTCGCGCGATGTGATTGCGCGGCTGTTTGCAGCATACAGCCAAGACAATGGCACGATGCCCGCCGAATGGCGTGGCCGCTTGCCCGATGAAGAGCCGCAGCGTAGCCGCCATATCGCCGATTTTATCGCGGGCATGACCGATCGTTTTGCCATCGGAGAATGCGCGCGGATTTATGGCAAAGTGCCAGATGGGTTGAGCAATGTCTGATCGATCATCATCAACGCTGGACGAAAGCGCGTCGCTTCATACCGCCCCCATGCGTCTTGCTTTGGTTGGAGCAACCGGCCTTATTGGCGGGACTGTGACGCAGCTTTGTATGACCCGCCCGGACATTCGGCTTGGCTCCATCGCGCGGCGGGAAGCGCCTTTGCCCAAGGGCGCAAGGATGGAAATGTTCATTGCCGATCCCGATAAATGGGGTGAGGTGATCGAGGCGCTGAAGCCAACCGCCATGATCTGTGCATTGGGCACGACATGGAAGAAGGCTGGCCAAGATGAGGATGCCTTTCGTGCCGTCGATCAGGAATTGGTGATTGCCACCGCTAAGGCTGCAAAAGCGCATGGCGTCAAACGCTTCGTCGCGATCAGCTCTGTCGGGGCAGACCCCCATGCCAAGCAGTTCTACCTCAAGGTGAAAGGTGAGACCGACCGCGCGCTCGGCAAAATCGGCTTTGACCGGTTGGATGTGCTGCGTCCCGGCTTGCTGCTCGGCAAGCGCAAGGATGACAGCCGTCCGGCGGAGAAGTTCGGGATTGTCGCTGGGCCGCTGCTCCACCCTTTCATGCAGGGGAATTTGCGCAAATATCGCGGGATAAAGGCCGATGTGGTTGCAAGGGCAGCCGTCACCTTGTCCTTGCGCAAGACGCGCGGGCGCTTTGTTCACGAGAATGATGCGATCACCAA
>CAZTFZ010000005.1:7384-10082 GCA_964613105.1 uncultured Porphyrobacter sp.
AATGATGCGATCACCAAAATGGCAGCGCAATTGCCTGAATTGTTGAACGACTAATTGCTGAGCGATTAGCTTTTGCTGGCGCAGCTTAGCGCGGATTTGCATAAAGACGCTTGGCAAACAAGGGCGGGCATGCCTACACTCGTCGCCTAAAAGCATCCCCGATAGAGAGCGATGCAACCGACCGGAGATAGCATGGATAAAACGCAGTCCCTCGTGACACTGGGCGACTTTATTGAGCATTGGGCTAAGGAGCGCGGTGACACCGTCGCCCTAGAACAAGATGGGGAACAGGTCACTTACGCCGAGCTAGAGCAGATGACCCGGCAAGTAATCGCCGTTTTCCAAGCCCATGATATCGGCAAGGGCGATAGGGTCGCTTGGCTTGGCAAGAACCGCATTCTGTATTTCGCGCTGTTTTTCGCTGCTGCTCGTTTTGGCGCTGTGGTGGCACCGATTGGCTGGCGCTTGGCTCCGCCAGAGATTGCTTACATCCTTAAAGATACTGGGGCCAAATTGCTTGTCACTGGCATTGGCTTCTCGACGGTCGTTGAGGAACTGGCGCCAGAGATTGCACAATCTGTGACGAGTATTGAAGAGCCTGAAATGCTCGCCGCCATTGCGGCGGCTGAGCCAGCTGATTTCGCGCCAGCGGCTGCGAGCGACCCAGTGCTTCAGCTTTACACGAGTGGGACAACGGGCAACCCCAAGGGCGCGCAGCTGACCAGCGGCGGCCTGTTGTCGCTGCGCTCTGGTTCGAAAGAGGCAGGTCATGCTTGGGCCAATCCTGCGCCTGATGATTGCATGCTGGCCGCTATGCCTTGCGCGCATATTGGCGGCACAGGGATTGTCTTGCAGGCGATCAGCAATGGCATCAAAGCCTTTGTCCAAGAGGAGTTTGACCCAGCAGAGTTCCTCAAAGGGATTGAACAGGGCGGCTCGCAAATGTTCATCGTGCCTGCGGCCCTGCAAATGGTGATCCAGCATCCCAATGCCAAAAACACCGATTTTTCCAACATTCGTCACTTAATGTATGGCGCTGCGCCCATGCCATTAGAGCTGCTGAAAGAGGTGGTTAAAACCATGCCCGAAGCAGGCTTGATCCAAGTTTACGGGATGACCGAGACTTGCGGCACAGTCACCTATTTGCCGCCAGAAGACCATGTGCTTGAAGGCAATGACCGGATGCGGTCTGCGGGCAAGGCTATGCCGGGCGTTACCATCAAGATCGTTGGGCCTGACGGAGAAGAGGTGCCGCGCGGCGAAATTGGCGAGGTGACCATCCACTCACCTTCGAACATGCATGGCTATTGGAATTTGCCAGAAGCGACGACGCAAACCTTACGCGATGGTTGGATCTATACAGGCGATGCTGCGATCATGGATGAGGACGGCTATGTCTTTATCCAAGACCGGATCAAGGACATGATCATATCGGGCGGCGAAAACGTCTATCCTGCTCAAGTGGAAAGCGCGATTTACGGCCACCCTGCGATTGCAGAAGTCGCGGTTATTGGCGTTCCGGACGACACTTGGGGCGAGGCTGTGAAGGCTTGCATCGTTGCTAAGCCGGGGGCCACGATCGATACTGACGAAATCATCGAATACACCAAAGGGCAGCTCGCTGGCTTTAAGGTCCCCAAGACCATTGATGTGATTGATGTGATGCCGCGCAATCCCTCTGGCAAGATTTTGCGCAGGCAATTGCGAGCGCCATATTGGGAAGGGCTGGATCGGCAGGTCAATTGAGCGTGGTTTGCAAATGAAGCGCCACGCCCCAGCGACCGCGCGCAACTCGCAGAGCATTGCAGATGTTCTTGCGCAGGAATTGGCTGAAGACGCGCGCGTGCTCGAAATTGCCAGCGGTTCTGGCGAGCATGCGGTGTTTTTTGCCAAGCGTTTCCCGAACGTCACGTGGCAGCCGAGCGACCTTGATCCAGAAGCTCTTGCTTCGATAGATGCCTATGCTCACGAAGCTGGCCTCGCCAATTTACTGCCTGCAATCGCGGTGGATGCGGCGAGCACGAATTGGCCAGAGGCAATTGGACCTAATCCAAAAGTCGATTCAATCGTCTGCATCAATATGGTCCATATCAGTCCATGGTCTGCCAGCGTGCATTTGTTCAGCGGGGCGGCACAAGTGCTGACCAGCGGCGCGCCCATAATCCTATATGGGCCCTTCTTGGAAGAGGACGTGGAGACGACGCCTTCAAACCTAGCCTTTGATGAAAGCCTCAAATCGCGCGACAAGGCGTGGGGGCTTCGCTTTGCCGAGGCAATGGATGGGTTAGCGCATGACAATGGTTTTGCGCGCACTGCTCGCCATATTATGCCTGCAAACAATTTGATGCTTGTCTATCGCAAGCAAGGCTGAAAAGAGCCACGCATCATGGGTTTGATGGACTTTGCGCAATTTGTGACCTTCGCCAATAACGCTGAGTGGCTTGGTCTTGCTGGTGGCGGTTTTCTGCTGCTGGCGCTGATCGCGCAGGCAATGGACAAGAGACGCCTTAAGCGACGTTCCATCGACCGCGTTGGTTTTGTGCCATGGACCGGCGTGTTTGTGGCTTGCGCGATTATTGGCGGCGGGATGCTGGCACTGGCCGTGCCTGCTCTCATCGCGCCTTAGCTAGGCCCAAACCTTACAGGCAGGCTTCCAGAAACGCTTGGTCAAAGCCGTATTGGCGCGCTTTTTCCAGCG